>JAPKZO010000005.1:0-184756 GCA_026393755.1 Acidobacteriota bacterium | reverse complement strand
GGACAACACCGCGCGTCTCCCGCACGGGCGCAATGAATTGCGCCCCTACTTCGAGGTTGCCGGCGGCACCACCCCGCCGTCGAGCGTGCCGGTGACCCATTCGAGATTCACGCGTGCGACCCGGTAGTCGCGCTGGGCGCGAGCCAGGTTGGCGCGCGCCGCCGAGAGGTTGAGCTCGGCATCCTGCACCTCGAGCCGTGTCTTGACACCGAGTTCGAAGCCCTTCTCGGCGAGAAACAACAGCCGCTCGGCCTGCTTCACCGTGCCGCCCAGAGCCGTCAGGAGTTCGGTGGCCTCACCGACCGCGTTGACAGCTGTGCGGACCTCGACGGCGAGCGCGTCGCGCACCTTCAACTCCTCGATCGTCGCCGTCGCGAGATCGCTGCGCGCCTGCGCCACCCGGCCCTTCGTGCGGCGGCCGTCAAACAACGGGATCGTCGCAAACAGACCGGCGTTCCATGCCGTGCCGCTCGACGAGAGCGTCTTCAGACCCCACGTCTTCCTGCCCCACGACGCCGAGAAGTCGAGCCGCGGCTTGTCGCCGGCCTTGGCGATCGTCACCAGTTCGGCATAGATGCCTTGCTGCGTGCCGATCTCCTTCAGTTCGGGCCGGCTCTTCAGGGCGCTTGCCAACGCCTCCGCATAGACGGGGAGCGGCTCGGGAACGGCCCCGAGGGTGCCGTCCACGTCCACGTCGCGAGCCGTCTCGGCGAGCAGGAAACCGAGTTGGTCACGGGCGATCCGCACAGTGTTCTGGCCCCGGATGACCGCCGGGCGCGCGTTCTCGACCGCGACCTGCGCGGCGAGCACGTCGAAATCGGTCGCGGTTCCAGCCGTCTGCCGCCTCGTTGTCTCGGCCAGGTGCCGCTCCTTCTGCGCCAGATCCTGCCTCGCAATCGTCTCCAGTTCACGCGACGCGAGCACATCCCAGTACGCCGTCGTCACATCCCTGGTGACGGCCTGCCGGAATCGCCGCAACTGCGCATCGCTGAACTCGAATCCCAGTTTGGCCGCCCGGACGGCGGCACCCACTTGACCCCACGTAAACACCACCTGCTTCACGGTGACCTGTGCCGTGCCCATGTCCTGCCGCCCGCCGAAGATCTCGCCGATGCCGCTTGACGAATCGCTGCTCGACCCGCTGCCCGAGCCGCCAGACCCCAGGAAGCTGCTGAACAGCTTGCTCTGGCTGTCGTCGTAGTTTCGCAGGAAGCTGGCGCTCAACGTCGCCTGCGGCAGCGCCGCCGCCCTCTCATCGAGGTACTTGCCCTGCACCCAGTTCTTGTACTCGATCGCTTTCTGGATGTCCCGGTTCTGCTCTGCGGCGATCCGAAGCGCCTCCGCGAGCGTCAGTACCCGGACGTTCGCCGGTGTGGCCTGCGCGGCCGCCTGGCTGGCCTGCTGCGCGATCGACGCGGTCAGCGGTCCATCCTGCTGCGGGCCTGCCGCCTGCGCGGAATCTGCTGTGCCGGCGACCAGCGCCCCCGCCACGAGCATGGTGACTGCGGTCGCCGCCGCCTGCCGCCGCTTGCGGAAGAGCCACGCCGTGATGTCGTCGAGGATCGAGTAGACCACCGGCACGACAATCAGCGTGAGCAGCGTCGAGGTAATCAATCCGCCGACCACGGCCCGGGCCATCGGCGCGCGGAACTCGGCGCCTTCGCCGAGGGCGAAAAACAGCGGCAGCATTCCGAAGATCATCGCCAGCGTCGTCATCAAGATGGGCCGGAGCCGCGTCCGGCCGGCCATGATGAGCGCGGTCCGGCGATCCTTGCCACCGCGGCGTAGCACTTTCGTGTAGTCGATCAGCAGAATGGCATTCTTCGTCACCAGCCCCATGAGCATGATCAGGCCTATCAGCGACATGATGCTGATCGTGTCGCCGGTCAGAGCGAGCATGCCGGCCATGCCGACAATCGAGAGCGGCAGCGACAGCATGATCGACAGGGGATCTATGAACGATTCGAACTGCGCCGCCAGGATCAGGTAGACGAAGATCACGGCCAGCAGCAGCGCCTCGCCGAGGTACCCGAACGACTCGACCATGATCTCGGTGTCGCCGCCGATGACGGACCGGTATCCCGGCGGCAGCTTGATGCGCTCGACAGCCTTTTTCGCGTCGGCGCCGGCCGTGCCGAGGGGCAGGCCGTCGAGATTGGCGTCGACGGTGACCTGGCGCGCGAGATCGCGCCGGCTGATTTCTGCCGGCGACGTCGAGCGGGTAAACGTCACCAGATCGGCAAGCGGAACGAGCGCGGGCCCCTGCAAGGTGGGCACCGAGAGCTTCAGATCGCTCACCTGATTGACCGTGCCGCGCAGGGTCTGGGGCAGCCGCACCCGGACGTTGATGGCTTCACCTTCGTCATCCTCATACGTGGTGACCGCCTGTCCGCCCACCAGCGCTGCCACCGCGCCGGCCACGGCACCGCTGCCCAGTCCCGATGCCGAGGCGCGTTCCCGGTCGACGACCAGCCGATACTCGGGTGTGTCCTGCTCCCCGGCCGCCTCGACATCGACGATGCCGCGCACGGTGTAGAGTTCGCGCTTCAGAGCGGACGCGTACTTCTTGAGCGTGCTGATTTCTTCCCCCTGAAGCACGACGACGAGGGCCTTCTGGAAGGAATCCGGATCGGACGGGATCGACAAGGTGACGCCGGGGACCTTCTCCAACCGCTCCCGCGCCACGTGGATGAAACCCACGGTGGTCAGCGATCGTTCGGCCTTCGGAACGAGCCGGACAAACACCGTTCCGTCGCGCACCGTATCGGCATCGCCGGCCCCGATGGTCCCGTACGTGTACTTCACTTCCTTGAAGTCTCCCAGCGCCTTCAGCAGGGCGTCGAGCCGGCTCCGCGTTTCGTCCATCGACGATCCCGGCGCGCTTCTGAACTTCACCATGAACTCGCTCTGATCCATGGTCGACTGGAACTCGGTCGGCAGCGTGCTGAACACGAAGAGCCCAGCGGCAAACGCGGCGACGGCCGCGGCGACAATCGTCTTGCGGTGGTCGAGCGCCCACGCGATGACACCCTTGTAGCCCTCGGCCATCCGTTCGAACCAGTTGTTGAACCCGTCCAGCGCGCGATGCAGCAGGTTTCGCCGTCCGGTCCGCCCGATGTCCGGGTCGTGCCATCGCGACGAGAGCATCGGGTCGAGCGTAAACGACACGAACAGCGACACCGCTACCGCAAACGCCACTGTCAAGCCGAACTGGAAGAAGAACCGCCCGATGACGCCCTTCATGAACGCCACCGGCACGAAGACCGCCATGATGGACATCGACGTGGAGAGCACGGCCAGCCCGATTTCCGTCGTGCCTTCCCGCGCCGCGGTGAAGTGGTCCTCGCCGCGCTCCAGGTGGCGCACGATGTTCTCCCGCACGACGATCGCATCATCGATGAGCAACCCGATCGCCAGCGAGAGGGCCATCAGCGTCAGCATGTTCAGCGTCATGCCGAGAAAGTACATGACGATGAAGGACGAAATGACGGAGATCGGCAGCGTCAAGCCGGTGATGACCGTCGACCGCCAGGAGTTCAGGAACACGAACACGATGAGGACTGTGAGCAGCCCGCCAAGCATGAGCGTGTTCTGGACGTCCGCCACCGCTTCCCGGATGAAGACCGACGTGTCGCGTACGATCTGAATCTGGGTGCCCGCCGGCATCTCACCCTTCAGTTCTTCAATCGCTGTGACGACCGCGTCGACTACCGCCACGGTATTAGCCTTGGTCTGCTTGGTGATTTCGATGGCGACCGCGGGCTCGCCGTTGACGACGGCCAGTGAGCGGCGCTCTTCGATCGTGTCGCGCACCGTCGCGACATCGCCGAGCCGGATCGGGCTGACGCCGCGCCGGCCGATCACCATGTCGGCGTACTGCGCGGGGATCTTCGGCTTGCCCGACATCCGCAGCGGCATTTCGTTGAGGCCCTGCGTCAGTCGGCCGAGCGGGGTATTGACATTTTCGGATGCCAGGCCGGCGATGACCTCGTCGACGCCCATGCCGAGCGCTTCCAGCCGCGAGGGATCCAGATCGATGGCCACTTCGCGCGTCGAGGCTCCAATCAGCTTCGCCTTGGCGACGCCCGCCACGCTTTCGAGCCTCCGCTTGATCTTTCGATCGGCGAGCGTGGAGAGCTCGCGAGGCGGGAGAGTCGTCGATCGCACGGCGAGTGAGATGACCGGCATCGCGGCGAAGTCGAGCTTCTGGATGACCGGCTCTTTCATGCCCGCAGGCAGCTCGCGCCGGATCGCGTTGATCTTGGCGCGCGCCTCCTGGGAGACGTCGTTGATCTTCACCTCGAGATTGAACTCGACCACCACCGACGACATGCCTTCGCGCGAGACCGACGCCACGTGCTTCACGCCGGCGATCGGATTGACCGCTTCCTCGATCTTGCGGCTCACCTCTCGCTCGACCGATTCGGGCGACGCCCCGGGGAACTCCGTCAGGATCGACAGCACCGGGATTTCGACCTCGGGCATCAGGTCGATCGGCAGACGCCTGACCGAAAACAGGCCGAGCGTGACCAGCGTGAGCATCATCACCGTGGCGACCACGGGACGTCTGATGGAGAGATTGGAGAGGAACATCGCTACGCTCCCGCTCCCTTCGCCACCGCAACGCGGTCGCCCTGGCCAATCGAGAAGCCGCCGCGAGTCACCACCTGGTCACCCGCCTGCAGCCCTGACACAACCTCGATTGCGGCCCCGCCGCCCGAGCCAATCTTGACGACGCGCTTCTCGGCCTGGTCGCCGCGCACCACGAAGACCTCGGCGGTCTGCGCCTCGATGTTCCAGCTGAGCAGCGCCTCGCGCGGCACCTGCAGGACGCCGGGCCGGCTGGCGACAATAATCCGGCCCTTCACAAACGACCCGCCCCGCAGCAGACCGTCGCCATTCGGCACCGCCGCCACGACCTTTGCCGTGCGGCTGGCCATGTCGATGGCCGGATTGATGAACATCACCTTGCCAGTAAACGTGCGCCCGGGCAGGGCATCGGTCGAAAACTCGAGCGGCTGGCCGACCCGCACCTGCGCCAGGCGCGAAGACGGCACCGACACGGTCAGATCCATGAGCCGGTTGTCCACGACACGAAAGAGCGGATCGCCGCTGCCCATGTTCTCCACACGGTCGCCGACGCTCACTCCCCGCAGGGCGACCACGCCGTCCATCGGCGAGGTGATAAACGACTTGGCCAGGTGGCTCTCCGCCGTCTTCACTTGCGCATTGGCCGCGGACACCATCGCATCGGCGGCATCGACGGCGCTCCTGGCGTCGTCGAAATTCTGCGGCGTGATCAGGCCGAATTGCTTGAGCTGCTGCGCGCGCTCGAATTCACGCTGGGCGCGCGACTTGCCGACCTGCGCCTGTGCCACGATCGCCTTCAGGGACTCGATGCCAGCTTCGGTTTCGCGCGTGTCCAGGTGGGCGAGCCGATCGCCTTTGCGCACCGGCACCCACTCGGTGACGTACACAGCCGTCACCGTTCCGGTGACCTCGGACTTGACGTCGACAGCAAACTTCGGCGCCAGCGACCCGACGACATCCACGCTCTCCTGCAATTGGGCGGCAACCACCGAGGCCACCGTGACCGCCACGGGTGGACGCGCGGCGGCTGCTGACGTCTGGCTGGCACTCTGACCCCCGCAGTTAGCGCCGGCCAGCATGGCCAGCCCCGGAATGACGAAACGATAAAGGCGAACATTCCGAATCATGTGTGCTGATCTCCTACCCTTCGACTCGAGCGGTGTTGCGCACGCGCCAACGTTCGCGCCGTTCGAGACACGTTCCCAACGACCGTCACTCGCGTGAGCTCAGGGCTGGCTGCCACTGTTCACGCGCCACTCCGTCCATAAGCAGGTTGACAATCTTGCGAAGTCCATCCTGGCCGACCGGGTCGAACCCGTGATGCATCTGCCGCTCCACGCACGAGTCCACCAGCCCCATCAGCGCATACGCGATGTCGGCCGACGGCACCGGGCGAAACTCGCCCGACGCCTGCCCATCTTCGATGACTCGCTGCAAGCCCTCGCGCCAGATGCGCTCGAACGTCGTCAGATCGAAGGCGGGCGCGATGTCCTGGGGACCAAGAAACACCGTGTGAGCCACGCGGACGATCGGGATGTTCTGTTCGAAGAGGCTGAAGACGTCTTCACAGAGGGTCATCAGACGCTCGCGCGCCGTGCCGGTCCTCGCCACCGCTGTTGAGATTGCCTTTGCAAACTCCCGGACCGCCTCGTCCAGAATCGTGATGAGCAGACCCTCTTTGCTGCCAAAGTGATAATAGAGCGCCGGCTTTGCCACTCCCGCCATTTCGGCGATCTCGCGCACCGAGGCGGCCGAGTACCCCTTCCGATCGAAGATGTGGACGGCAGACTGGAGGAGCCGGTTCCGTGTCTGCGGATCCCGCTCCGATGGCGTGATGTCGACCGACGACGGGAGCTTGGACTCTTCCATAATCCGAGTAATTCAATCTATTAATTCAAAATACCGACCGGTAGGTAAATATATGCCTACCGATCGGTAGACGTCAACCGCTCACGAAATGTTCCCGCAGACGGGCGACCGGCTGTTCAATCATCACCAGTCAGCCGCGTGTTGTGCCAAGCCGCAGATTTCGGCAGCGAGGACCTAATCACTCCCGGAGTGATTACAGTTCTGTAATTACTCCCGGAGTGATTGATTGCGTGCAATTACTCCCGGAGTGATTACCATTCATGAGATGACGCTCTGGCACGTGATGAGGTCGCTGGGTCTGTCGCTCGCCCTGATCTCTTCATCGGCGGCGATGGTCGCGCCCGTTCAGGGACTGCGTGTCGTGGATGTGGTCACGATGGGCGATGCGCGCGACGAACGGGAACATGACTATGCCGGCGAGCGGATGACCGAAGGCGTGGTGGACGGGCGGGTCTTCCGGACGGTGGAGGGATGGCTGCGCGTTTCGCTGGCGGTCTATGACGATACCGAAGTGACGCTGGTCGGCACGTTTCGTGGGAGCGCCGGCGAGTCTGTCGCGTTCGAACTGCTCGTGGAAGGCCGGCCGGTGAAGGTTCCCGCCTTCGTCTCGCCGTCACTCGCGCCGGCCCGTGTCGCTTACAAAGTGCCGATGGCGCTCACGCGTGGCAGGACCAGGATTTCCGTCACGCTGCGAGCGGTCGGCGGCCCGACTCCCGGCCTGATCGAATGGCGGACCGTGCAGGAACACCTCGAGCTCTGATAAGCTTTCCAACACAATTCCGAACGCCGGTACGTGCTTCTTGTCGGGCGTCGCTCCGGCCGCCGTCAGCGGGAGACCTGTTTCATGCGACTATCGTCACGGGGCTTGACCCCCATCCGTCTTGTGATCGCTGCGCTGCTGCTCTGGCAGGGCGCCAGCTTCGTGAACGCGCAGGCGCCAGTTTCTCCGGCGCAGCGGCCCGCCGGGCAGAGGGTCTGGCCGCTGACGCGGCCCGAGGCCACCAACTTCGCCGAGACGAGCCGGTATGACGAAGTGATCAGCTTCATGAAGGCGATGGCGGCCGCCTCACCCCAGATTCACTTGACCACGTATGGGTATACGTACGAGGGCCGTCCCATGCCGCTGGCGGTCATCGGGGCACCCGGCGCGACGCCCGAGCAGGTGCTGGCGACCGGGAAGACGCGGATCTACATCCAGGGGGACATCCACGCAGGCGAGGTCGAGGGCAAGGAGGCGTTGCTCTGGCTGCTGCGTTCCATTGCGAAAGGCGAGCGCGCCGAGTGGTTCAAGTCCGTCGTGCTGCTGATCAACCCGATCTACAACGCGGACGGCAACGAGCGCGTCAACGTCGCGAACCGCGGCACGCAGTTCGGGCCGGTCGGTGGCATGGGGCAGCGCGCCAACGCGCAGGGCCTGGATCTGAATCGCGACTGCACGAAGCTCGAGACGGCCGAGGCCCGATCGCTCGCGATGCTGCTCAACCGGTACGATCCGCATGTGGCGATCGACCTGCACACCACCGACGGCAGCTCCGACAGCGGCTTCTACCTGACCTACGAGACGTCGATCAATCCGAACGACTCGAAGGCGACCACGGGATTGCTTCGGGACCAGTTGCTGCCTGTCGTGACCAGAGCCGTCAAGGCCAAGCACGGATGGGACTACTTCTACTATGGCGGCGTCATGCGGGGCGGCGCCGAGCGGGCATGGGAGTCTGACGCCGAACTGGCCAAGGCGCGCTACACCTCGACGTACTTCGGCGTGCGCAACCGGCTGGGGATCCTGGTCGAAACATATTCTTACGCGTCGTTTGAAGATCGCATCAAGGCCAACTACTGGTTTCTCGAGGAAACGCTCGGCTACGTCGCGAAGAATGGCGAGGCCGTGAAGCAGGCTGTAGCCACAGCCGGAAGCGAATCGATCGTCGGCAAGGAACTGGCGGTGCGGCAGAAGCTCGTGAAAGGCGCGGAGCCGAAAGAGATCGTGTTCGCACAGACCGTCGGTGAGCGCAATCCGTATGTGCCGGACCGGCCGTACCGGCGCCGCGTGCCCGGCGGGGAAACGCGCGAGGCGATGGGGCACTATGGCACGACGGAGGCGACCGAGACGAGCGTGGCGCCGCGCGCCTATGTGCTGCCGGCCGCGATTGCCGGTCCGCCTGCGCCTGCGGCTTCGGCGGGGCAAGCCGGCGGAAGAGTTGGTGGCCCGCCTTCGCCTGCGGCTACGGCGCGGCAAGGCGGGGGACGCGGGGGCGGCTCGCCGTCGGCGCGCGTCATCGCCAGCGTGATCGACCGGCTCGAAGCGCATGGCATCAAGTACATCCGCACGGAGAAGGAACAGACGATCAAGGGCGAGCGTTTCAAGATTGAATCCAACACGCTGGCGGATCGCGAATACCAGGGCACCCACAAAATGCGCACGTTGACCGGAAAGTGGGAGGCCGCCGAGCAGACGCTCCCGGCCGGTTCCATCATCGTGCCGATGGATCAGCCGCTGGCCCGGCTGGCGTTCCTGCTGTTCGACCCGCGATCAGACGACGGGCTGATGGCGTGGAACATCCTCGACCCGGTGCTGGGCGCGACGCCCGCGCCGGAGTACTACCCCGTGCTGCGCACGATGGACGGGGTGGGAAAGTAGACGGCAGGCGGGAGTCGCGGATCCTACTGCGCGGCAGCGGCCCGCTTCGGCGGGTTGATCACCAGGTTCTCGATGAAGAACTCCATCATGCGCTGCTGATTGACGCCCGAGTGCCCGGCGTCGGGTCCAACCTGCACCTCGAAGCTCTTGCCCGCCTTCTGCAGGGCCTGAATCAACTGCATCGCATTGGTCGGGTGCACGTTGTTGTCGGCGGTGCCGTAGTACAGCAGCAGCCGGCCGTCCAGCTTGTCGGCGTACTTCATCGCACTGCCGAGATCGTAGCCGTCCTTGTTCTCCTGCGGGATCCACATGTAACGCTCTGTGTAGATCGTGTCGTAGTGGATCCACGACGTCACCGCCGAAGACGCAACCCCCACGCGAAATGCCTCGGGATGCCGGAGCAGGCACATCACCGACGAGTAGCCGCCGTAGGAGGTGCCCTGGATGCCGACGCGATCGCGATCAAAATACGGTCGGCTCCAGAGCGCCTTGACGCCCTCGGCCATGTCGTCCATCTCGATCTGCCCGAGTTTCAGATACAGCGCGTCCAGTGTGCGCTTTCCCAGGCCCAGCACGGCCCGGGAGTCGAGATTGAGCACGAGAAAGCCGTACTCCGTCATCGGGTTGGCCTGGACGAACGTCTCACGTGCCGTGTTGCTCGAAAACGCGGGTCCGCCGTAGACCGAGACGATCGTCGGGTACTTCTTCGACGGATCGAAATCCGACGGGAAACTGATGAGCCCGCGCAAGGCCGTCTTGCCGTCGGCCGCGGTGAAGGTGAACATCTCCGTCTTCTTCAATCCAAGCTGATTGAACTTGGTGAGGTCGCTCTTGGCGACTTCAGCGACGAGCTTGCCGGTTGTCGCGTCGAGCAGCCGCGTGGCCGGCGGCGCGTCGTGCGTCTGGTACACGTCAGCGACGAACTTGTTGTCAGGCGAGATGCCACAGGTCGGGGCTGGGCCGCCAGGGGCCCCGGCCGGAGGTCCGCCTCCCCGCCCTGAGGGCATGCAACTACCCACGGTGTGGTGGAAGGCGGGGTCGGTCAGCCGCACGTCCTTCTTGCCATCCAGGCTCACGCGGTGCAACTGCTGCTTGAGGTAGTTGTCGCCGTCGCGGGCCATCACGAACAGCAGCTTCGCGTCCTCGTCGATCTTGACGATTCCGCCCGCCTCGAAGCGGTCGTAGCGCGTCAGCGGCGTGATGAGCGTCCCCGACAGATCGTAGAGATAGTAGTTCTGCCAGCCGTTGCGCTCGGAGGCCCAGATGAAGCGGCGGCCATCCTTCAGAAAGACCTGCGTCGGGTTCTCCTGAATCCATCCAGTCGGCCACTCCTCGCGGAGGATCACCCGGCACGCGCCGGTAGCCGGGCTGGCCGCAGCCAGCTCCAGAACGTTCTGACGGCGGTTCGTCCGCGTGAACAGCAATTCCCGGCTGTCCGGCGACCAGGCGACGCGGTAGACATAGTGCCCGACCACATCATTGTCGAAGGGCTTGCCCCCGCGGACGTCAACCTTGACCGATGTCTTCGTGGCGATGTCGTACACGAAGAGATCGACTACCGGATTGGCCTCGCCGGATTTCGGATACGCCTCGGTGTCGACCGTCGTATAGAGCTTCGTCTGGTTCATCTGCAGGAAGTAATCGGGCACCTGCTTCTCGTCGAACCGGTAGTACGCCAGCATCCTGCTGTCGGGCGACCACCAGATCGCGGTCGTCTGGTTCAGTTCCTCGCCATACACCCAGCTGGCCGTCCCGTACTTGATGCGATCCTTCTCGCTGCCATCTGTCGTGACGGGTGACGAGTTGGCGCCGGCGGCATCGCTCACATATAGATTGCGGTCCTTGTAGAAGGCCTTGAGCGCCTTGTCCGGTGAATCGACCGACACGACCTGCCGCCCTCGTGCCAGACCGCCGACCTGTCCGCGCCCGCCCCGTCCACCCGCGCCTTCTGGAGTCGCGGGAACGGGTCCGACCTCGGTTGCCTGCTTCGTGGCGATATCGAACCTGTAGATCTTGCCGTCCTGCGGATACTCGAACGCCTTGCCGCCGTCCTTCCAGCTCACGCTCAGGGCGCCAGACTTGACCGCGCCCTGCACCTGCTTGCTCATTCGCTGGTACTGCTCAAAGCCCGGCAACGTCTTCAGCCGATCCTGCGCCGCCAGCGCCACCGACAGTGCCCCGACGGCAATCAGTACTCCCAGAACCGCGCCACGCGCCGCACGCATCTGTCTCATCGCGTTCATCAGTCTCTTCTCCACGTTGCTCGAATCACGAGCCCGGTGACGCGGCCGGGAGGCGGGTGACCAGGACCTTGTCCACGCGTTTGCCGTCCATGTCCATCACTTCGAAGCGCAGGCCTTCCCAGTCGAAACGGTCGGTCGTCTTGGGGATGCGGCCGAGGCTCATCATCACGAAGCCGCCGACCGACTCGTAGTTATCCTCGTCGGGCATCTGGCTGGCGATCTCGAATCGATCCTTGAAATCGTCGATCGACAGCAGGCCGTCCACCAGCCACGATCCGTCCTGGCGCTGGACCGCCTGCGGTTCGCTCGTATCGATGCCCTCGACGATCTCCGAGAGGAGGTCCGTAATCGTCAGCAGGCCTTGGACGCCGCCGAACTCGTCGATCACCAGCATGAGTTCGGGTTTGCGTGCCCGGAACATGTCGAGCGCTCGCGACGCCATGGCCGTCTCCGGCACAAAGTGGGCAGGCTGCATTGAGCTCTTCAAGGGTGCGCCGTTGGCGAGCAGCCAGTCTCGCGCCCTGACGACGCCGAGGACGTTGTCCAGGCTGTCGGCGCAGACTGGGAAGCGGGCGTAAGCGCTGGCGGCAATCTTCCCGCGGCTGACCTCGTCCGGCTCGTTGATGTCGAGCCAGATGATCTCGGTTCGCGGCTTCATCACCTGGAACACACGCCGTTCCGTGAGGCGGAACACGCCCTCGACCATGTCCTGTTCGGAGGCCTCGAACACGCCCGCCTGTCGCCCCTGATCGAGCAGCACCTGGAGCTCTTCCTCAGTGATCGGCACGTCCGGCCGGGGCGTGACGCCGACGAGACGCAGCACCACGCTGGTCGACGAACTGAGCACCCGCACCAGGGGCGAGAACACCCGCGTGAGCACGCCCATGGGCTGCGCCATCGCCGAAATGATCGCCTCGGGGTTCTGGAGCGCGAGCTTCTTCGGAACGAGCTCGCCGACGACCAGCGTCAGGAACGTGATGACCAGCACGACGATGCCCAGCGCGAGAGACGAGGCGTACGCCGCCAGCACGGGGATCCGTTCCAGGTGGGTTGCCAGCACACCCGCCAGCGTGGCGCCGCCCATCGCGCCGGCCAGCACGCCGATCAGCGTGATGCCAATCTGCACCGTCGAGAGGAAGTCGAGGGGGTGGGCGAACAGCGCGAGGGCCTTCTTTGCACGCGCGTCTCCGTCATCCAGGCGCTGCTGCAGGCGCGCCTTGCGCGACGACGCCATCGCGAATTCGGCGAGCGAAAAGACGCCATTCACCAGAATCAACACGATGATGAGAACGACTTCGAGGCTCATGTCAGACATGGGTATGTTACCTGTGCGCCGGTGCGCCCCAGCACCGCGGCTTCGGCTGTGCGGTTCGGTCGGCGGTCGTCGGAGAGCGCCTTGATTATACGACTCCGCCGTCTCTTCATCTCTTGAGCGCGGTCATCGCCCGGCTCAGGTTGGCGCGAGCCTCTGTGAAACCTGGTTTGAGACGCACCGCCTCCTCAAAATGCGTCATCGCTTCCGCGAGCCTGCCCAGGCGCTCCAATGCGACGCCGAGGTTGTTGTGCGTTTCGGCCGAGCCGGGATCATACCTGAGCGCCTCGCGGTACTGGGCCACCGCCGCCTCGAAGCGCCCGGCCCCGTAGAGGACGCTCCCGAGGTTGTGATGCGCAGGGGCGTAGTCGGGCTGAATCCGCTGCGCCTCCCTGAAGTGGATCACCGCTTCTTCCACGCGCCCCGTCCGCAGCAGGGCGTAACCCACGTTGTCATGGATCCTGGCAGAGCCTGGAGCGAGCTCCAGGGCTTCACGATATTGCGCGAGCGCTTCGTCAAACCTGCCCAGCGATTCCAAGGCGGTGCCCAGATTGTTGTGTGCCTCGAGGTGGCCCGGCTGGATCCGCAGAGCCTCCCTGAACTCCGCCACGGCTTCCTCGATCCGGCCGGCCTGCCGCAGGGCATTTCCCCGGTTGTAGTGGGCATCGGCGAAGTCCGGCTTGAGCCGCAGCGCCTCCTCGTGCTCTGCCAGGGCTTCTTCGACACGCCCCATTCTCGACAGCGCCACTCCCAGGTTATTGTGTGCTTCGGGGAAATCCGGCTTGAGCCTGATCGCGGCCTGGTACTGCGTCACCGCCTCGTCGAGCTTGCCCATCCCCTGGAGCACATTGCCCAGGTTGTCGCGGGCGTCTGCGTAATCCGGATCGATCCGGAGAGCCTCGTGGGCGTGCGCCAGGGCCTCCTCGCTCTTGCCCTTTCTCCGCAAGACATCACCGAGGTTGTGGTGCGCTTCCGCGAGAAACGGGTTGATCGCCAATGCCTCCCTGTACCGAGACTCCGCTTCCTCGAGCCGGCCCAGCCGCTGAAGATCCACGCCGAGGTTGTTGCACGCTTCGGCGAAGCGCGGAATTCGCCGCAGCGCTTCCTGGTGATAGGTCATCGCCTCTTCGAAGCGACCCAGCCGCTGCAATGCATATCCCAGATTATTGAGGGCCTCCGCCGAGGTCGGATTGAGCTTCAGGGATTGATTGACGTGCCGCATCGCCTCCGGAATGTCCGATATCCCGCCGCGAAGCTCTAAGGCGCCCAGATTGTTATAGGCGAGCCACGAGGCCGGATTGCGTTCGAGCGTCGTGCGATAGAGCAATTCGGCGTTGGCGTACTGGCCGCTATCACTCCACGTCAGGCACCCCAGCGGCGCGACCAGCATCAGCATCCCGGCGGCTGCCAGGGCTGGCCGGTTCCGGATCTTCCATCGTCCGGCAACCTCGGCCACTCCGGCGGCAAACACGGCAATGATGAACAGGCTCGGCAGGTATTGAAAGTGATCCGCTACCAACGAGTACCGGAACGGATACACGTTGAAGAAGCCCAGCACCGGAAAGAGCGTCCCGACGAACAGCAGCATCGCCGCCAGCGGCGCCCTCGTGCGCCTTCGCAGCAGCCAGAGGGCCGCGAGCAGCACGACCACGCCCAGCGGATAGAGATACTGCCACGCGGCGGTCTGGTCGATCTGCCAGCGGGGATAGCTGAAGATCAAGTCCGCCGGCCAGAGCAGTTTGGCAAGATAGAACCAGACGACGCGTCCGGCGATCAGGCATCGTTCCACCAGAGTGAACTGGAACTCGATCCCTTGAGCGCCGATGAGCGTGCGCTCGATCCACGCGGTCAGCAGGCCGCCGGCCGCGCCCAGTCCGAACCAGGGCAGCAGCGGCACGACGTCTCGCCGCCAGGTCAGCTGTCCGCGCTGCCACCAGAACACCACCAGCAGGGCGGCTGGCAACGTGGCGGTAACGGTCTTGCTCAGCAGCCCAAGGACGAACAGCCCGGCGGCCAGCGCATAGACCCGCCTCCTCCTGCTGTGGTCGAAATGCAGGTAGGCGAGTGCGGCGCCCAGGTAAAGTGCGCCCGACAGGGTGTTCTTCAACTCGGTGATCCATGCCACCGACTCGACGTGCACGGGATGCAGCGCGAAAAGGAACGCCGCCAGCACGGCTCCCGGCACTGCAAGTCTGCGCAGCGTCAATGCCAGCAGGAATGCCGACAGCGCGTGCAGGATGATGTTGACGAGGTGATACCCGAAGGTGTCGTCACCCCAGAGTCTGTGCTGGAGCCAGAATGCGGAGTGGACGACGGGGTAGTATTGCTGGGTCGCTCCCATCTCAAACCAGATTCGTCCCAGTCCTTCCGTCGAGCGCAGATCTCTGCGGGTGATATGGCCATCATCGTCCCACAACATGCCGCCATGCCACGCCGGATGATAGGCGGCCAGCGTGACCAGCAGCAATGCCGGCAGCAGAAGCCATATGCCCCACGTGCGACGGTTCGCCGCAGGTGGCGCCCGGCGAGTCGCTTTCATCCTAACGGGCCACTTTTCTGAGTGTGCGAACCACGCGTCCCGTCGTGCCGTCCTCGAGCCGGACGATGCCGCGGACGACGTAATCGCCCGGCGGCAGTGCGCCGAGGGGCACCGCGCCCGTCGCCACGACGCGCGATTCACCGGCGCGCGTCAACGCCAACGGCACGGCAACCAGAGCCGGCCCGTCCGGATCGCGGGCCACTTCCAACCTCGATGACAGGCGCATGCCCGCCGGGCCGCCGTAGATGTCGAATGACGCGATGGCCGCAGGTTCGGAGCCGAACTCGAGCCGCGGGCCCACGCCGCCGTCGCGCGAGACGCCGAGCATCAGAGAGCCAAGCGACAGCGGACCGACAGGAATGAGGTGCACCTCAACCACGTCTTCGGCCGCTCCCGGCCGGCCGGCCTTGTCGATGGCCGCCACGCGCAGCCGGTACGTTCCGGGCGGGACCGTCATCGCGCCCATGATCGGGCGCGCGATCGTCTCGGAGGCGAACCAGCGGGCAACGATGCGGCCGTCGCCGTCGACAAGGACCGCTCCCACCGAGTCGAGCGGCGCCACCGGATCGACCGGCTCGACGACGACTCCCACGCGGAGCCGCCCGTCCGGCTCGCTTACGGTGAAGCCGGCCGCGCGCAGAGGCACGTCCGTGAACGCCTCGCGGGAGCCGAGCAGTTCGGGGACAGTGAGCCGGGTCGCCGCCGTCCGCCGCGGCTGTTCGACAAAGGTGATCTCCGGACGAACGCGCACCGTGACGCCTCGGCGAGCGACTCGTATATCGAGAGACCGGCTGCGGCCGGACACGTCGCCGCGTTCGGGCTCGAGTTCGGCCATGTAGTATGCCGACGTTTCTCTCGCCACGCGGAGCAACGAGCCGGTACCCGCCGTATCGAGCGGCAAACGCGCGCCACCTGTGGCGCCTGCGAGGTGCTCGATGCCCTCGAGCGGGTTGTCTGATCCGAGGTAACCGACGCCGCCAATCGACTCGCGCCAGATCCCGCCGCTTATCCCGATATCGGCTGGCTGACTCACGTAGAAGTTCGCGCGCGCGGCGCTCGCAGTGATAGTGATGCGCCGGAAGTGCTGGACCAGCAATTCGCACATGCCCGGCCCGAGGGCCAATGGCGCATCCCGACGCGGGGCGGCGAGCCCGGCCGTAAACAAGACCACCGTGAGGGGCGACTGTTGGCCGGCCTGCCCCTGGAGGAATCCGTCGAGCGATTCAAGGAACTGGCGCGTGCGGCAGGCCAGCTCCGATCCGGTCTCGGTGCTGGACCCCTGTCCCGACACGCTCTCCATCGCCAGCCGGACGCGGGAAGTGTTTGACGTGAAGGGCACCGTCACGCCGCCAAAGGGTAGAGCGACGACCATGGTCTGGTCGGCCGAGGTCAACTGCGTCAGCAGCCCCTCGACCGCGCTGCGGAGGAGCGGTTCGCGTCCGCCAACGAACGATTCCTGATCGACAATGAGCGCGAGGCGCCGGCCGACCGCCACGTTCGCGTTGGTGCCGAACGGGGGTGGCAGGCGGGCAGCCGAGCCTGGCGCAGGGGGGGCCGGTGCGGTCGCCACCAGCCGCAGTACGCGGACGACTCTGACCCGGCTGTTGATCCGAACCTCCACCTCCTTCGACTGAAGATCGACCACGGGCGTGCCGTCCGCCTCCACGGCGACGAAATCGACCATGGGGCCAACCGGGCGTTCGGCGGCGAGACGAGATTGACCCGCCGACGCGGATTCGGATGCGGACGGAGGTGCACCCCGTGCTGCGACACCGGCGGCCAGTGCCACCACGGTAAACAGAAGAACCCCGCAGGGACGGCCTGGCGATGACATCAGCGGCTCCCGAGTGCTTCGACTCACAATCAGAGTAGCGTATCCCCGCACAGCTGCCGGTCACAACGCTAGCTCAGCATGTAGTCCCGAGGGAACAATCTTGTCACCGAACCTGTGCATCGAAGGACCGAGGGCAAAAAGAAAAGCCGGTGGAGCCCCGATGGGCCCCACCGGCCGGGTTGACGGGCCCGCCTCGTGGGGGAGGCGGGCCTTACAACACGACTACCAGGTGAATCGAACCATCAGCTGGCCGATCCGGCCGCCCGGATCGTACGTGTTGCTCGCATCGGTGTAGGCGCTGGTCACCTTGAAGTTGTTCGCCGCCCCCCAGTAGTTCGAATTGTTCGTGGTGGTGCTCGGGACGGCCGGGTTGTAGTTGGGTCTGTCGAAGACGTTGAGCACGTCGAGCCGCAACTCCATGTTCATCGAGCCGTGGATGTCGATGCGCTTGGTCACACCCATATCGAAACGGTAGAACCACGGCGCAAGCAGCAGCACATTGCGCGGCGCGCAGTCGCCCGCTCTCACTTGGACGCACGCCGCCGAGTTCGCCGGCGCGAGGTACTTGCCCGAGGGCGCCCCGAGGCTCGTGGAGTACCCATCGACCGTCGTGGGGCTCGTGTTGAACGCCCGCCGCGTGTTCAGGATCACGTCCGGCGGCAGCATCCAGATCTCGGTGAGGCCGCTCACCGACGTGCTCGCATCGACCGTGTAGTACTTGTACATCTTCTGGAGCTCGGACTTCGTCATCCCGACGAGCCGCACGTTGCCGAGGTCCTGCATGACCGTCTGCATACGGCCGACGCCGTTGACGCTCCAGCCGCCAATCAGAAGGTTGGCGATGGGGTTGACGTCGCGGCCGAACCGCTGGCCCCGGCCGAACGGGAGCGTCCAGTCCCACTGCATTTTGATCGCGTGGCGGACGTTGGCCGAGGGTCCCATCACGCGGCCGAAGCTGAAGCCGTCAAAAGACGACCCGCCCTCAGCCGCGAACTGGTAGTTGATGCTGGCCGACAAGCCATGCGACAGCCGCCGCCGCAGTTCGATCTGCAGCGCGTTGTAATTGCTGAACGCTCCGCTATCGGTGACGTTGACGTTGTTCACATCGGGGTTGAGCACGAAGAAGTTTGCCGGATATCCGACCTTCGCCGCGTTCGCCCGGCGTGTTGCGGTGCCGTCGAGATCGGTGGCTGCCGCCGTGGTGGGGTTGGGGTTCGAGGCGACCAGCCGACCGGCGATCGTCGTACTTGAGAACGTCGACGATCCGCCGGTGTAGGCCGCCGCGTTGTTGTAGTCCGTGCTGCCGTTGAGATAGGCCAGATAAATAGGCAGCGGGCTCGTGCCCGTGCCAGAGCCGAAGTAGGCAAACGAGCCCAGACGGGCCGGGTTCGAGCCTGCCGCGGCGTTGTTGGCCGTCAGGTTCGCCATCGCGAGCTTGAACTCATTCATGAACCCGTTGGCGACGAGGTTTTCACCCCGGATCTGGTTGTAGTTGAGCGACGACCACTGGTTGTAGCCGTGGTTGCCGATGTAGCGGATCTCAAGCGCGGTGTCCTTCGAGAGCGACCGCGCGAAGCCAATCATCCAGTTGTTGACCCGGGCGATCTGGATGTCCGGCGCGAACGCGTTGAGACTGTCGACCCGATTCGCCCGGATGGCGATCGGGTAGCTCGGATCCGGATTGAAGGAAGCTGAGTAGAGACGGCTCGGCTGGGAGAGCAGAACCGGCCACGACTCGCCCGCCGGCACCAGTCCCGCATTGGCGTTGCGCGTCAACGTCGTGCTGCCTCCGGGGTTTCCCCCGTACAGGCTGGTGAACACGGTCAGGCCCTGGCGCTCGTAGGACACATTGAAGCCGGCTCTCAACGTCGCCTGGTCCGGGTCGCCAAGGATAGTCCGGAAGAGGCCGGTCTTCCTATTCGGCCGCCACGCCACGCTCACCGAAGGTCCAACGTTGTTCCAGTCTTGCTTGTACCCTTCCGTGCCCTTCTCGAGCAGAACGAACTGGGGCGTCACGCCGCCGGTGGCGCCTGGCGTGAGGAACTTGCACTTGCTGTACAGCCCGCCGCTACCAGGGCCCGAGACGCCGCACACGCTCGCCATGGTGACCGACGACATCACGTTGGCGGACGGGGCAAACGGCGTTTGCACTTCCCAGCGCACGCCTCCCGTGAAGGTGAGAGTCGGCGTCGCCTTCCAGGAATCCTGCGCAAAGAGCGTGAAGACCTTGATGCCTCCCGGGTTGCTGACCGGGCCGAGCTCCACATACTTCCCGGATGCGTCGAGCACGGCCGCGCTGTTGATGCTGGTCACGCGACCGGTGAGCACGGCATACACGGCTCTCGCGGAGGACAGCACCGACGAATCGATTCCAGAACCGGTGAACATCGCGTTCGCCGGATCGTTGTTGGTATCAAACCCCAGCCGTATCCCTGAAACCATCTGCTGGCTGCCGGAGTCGGCGTTCGAGATCATGCCCGACGCGCCGAACGTCATCGTGTGCGCGCGTTTCTGCCACGTGAGGGTTTCGTCCAGGGTGTAGGTGGGCGAAGTGCGCCAGCTTGGGCCGTTAGAGGTATACCAATCTGTCGTGCTCGTCGGGGTCGTGATCGCGAAGCCTCCCTGGTCGGCGAAGCTGCTCGGCGCGTTGCGTGACGCGTTGGCCGCCGGTTGGCCAAAGGTCGACCCAGAACCGTAGGCCGTCGCCCCTCCCCGCAGCTCGTTGATGATGCTCTTGGACAACACCGACCGCACAGACAGCGACAGGAGCGGCCGAACCGACTTGAAATCGCGCTGGTTCGGCGCACCCGGGAAGCGGGGGTCGGCCGAGTTGAGGTAATCCGGCGTGCGTTTGGCCCTGATGACGGACCACGTGCCGCTCAGCCGGTGCTTGCTGGTGAGGTTATAGTCGAGGCGAACAGTCGGCTGCTGCTCGAACAGGGTCGCGGGGCTGTTGAACACGTACGTGTCGTACAACGGATCCTGTGCGGTGCGGGTGCCGGTCGTCTTCGTCGCCGCGTCGATCATCGACATGATCTTCGCCATCGTCGGATCGATCGTCGCGATCTGACCGTTGGCTCTCGCCAGATCGAGAAGGTTCTTCTCGCACACCCCCGTGGCGCACTGCCAGCGGAACACGCCACTGTAGACTGCCGAGTTGAAGACGGTGCGCGTGCGCGTGAAGCTGTTCGGGTAGACGATCTCCTCGTAGTGGACGAAGAAGAACGCCTTGTCCCGGCCGTTGAAGAGGCCCGGGATCATGATTGGGCCGCCGACGCGCCCGCCGTACTGACTCAGCTTGACCTGGTTGATCGGCAGGTGGTTGTAGATGTTGAAGATGTAGGGCGTGTTCATCTTGGGGTTGCGGTAGTACTCGTAGAGGCTCCCCGAGAACTTGTTGCCCCCCGACCGCGTCTGAAACGCCATCGTCACGGCGCCTGCCCCGGCGCCCGCCGTGGCACCGCTCGCCGCCAGGGTCACCGACACGGCTTCGACCGCATCCTGGCGCGGCGTGACGGAGGCGAAGAACGAGTCCGTGTTGCGCAGGAAGTTGTCGTTGTTGCTCACGCCGTCAAGCGTGATGCTCAAGAACCCTTCGGGCAAGCCGTTGATCGTCGAGTCCCGGTTGGTCCCTGGCGTGTTGACGCCGGGCAGGAACGTGATCGCGTTCAGCGCGTTACGCGTCGGGGTCGGCATCCGGGTGAGCTGGTCCGAGTTGAGCGTGGCCGCCACGGTGGCGGTCTCGGTGTTGATGAGTTCAGAGCTGCTCATGACGGTGACCGTCTCCGAGAGCTGTCCGACATCAAGAGTAAGCGTCACGGTCACTGGTTGACCTGGCGCAAGCCGGACTCCCTTTGCCACCGCGGTCTTGAAACCCGCCAGCGACGCGGTGACCGTGTACGACCCGGCCCCGAGCGCCGTCACCTGATACCGGCCATCCGCGCCGGTGACGGCCTCGCTGGCGTTTCCCGTTGCGTCATCCTTCACGATGACCGACACGCCGGGCACGACGCCCCCGGCGGAGTCTTTCACGACGCCGGAAATCGAGGCGTTGGATTGTGCGTAGGCTCCGGACACGCCGGACACGACCATGAGCAAGACGATAAACCCGCACCATACCGAACGTGACATGTCTGCACCCTCCCCCACAGAGGTACGAACGAGCCGTGCGTCCCTATAGCGCTGCCGCCGCTGGTTGGGAGCCGGCGATTGAGAAAGATATACGCGGGAGTCTACGTCCCTACCGGAGGACCGTCAATCACATTCTTCAATCTGACCCGGGAGGACCGAACGCCCGTTCTGTGAGTGAATCGTCGCGGGATGATCTCCCCTGGCCAGCATCCCGAAACTCTTGACTCGGGGCATCATGTGACCGCGCTTTCGAGCATCGTGATCGTGCCGGCATCGGCGTCGAGTTCCACCTGGACGCCAATCGGCAGCGTGAACTGGCGATCGACGTGGCCGATCATGGCGCCCGAGTACGCCGGAACGCCGAGCGGCTTGACATGGTCGTCGAGCACATCGGGTATCGTCAGCGACCCGAATCCCGCGCTCGGTGTGCACTTGTCACAGGTGCCCCAGACCACGCCTCTGACCTGGCCCAGAATGCCCGCCAGCTTGAGCTGCGTGAACATACGATCGAGGCTGTAGGGCTCCTCCTCGACGTCCTCCACAAAGAGGATGCTGTCGCGGAAGTCCGGAAGATAGCCCGAACCGATAATCGTCGTGAACACCGTCAGGTTGCCGCCCAGCAACTTGCCCCTGGCCTTGCCGCCCGTAATCGTGCGCGTGCGGTTCTTCACCGGCACCAACGTGTCGTTGGCCTCTTTGAGGTTGGCGAAAACGGCCGCCTCGCCGTTCCACAGCACCCGCTTCATCCAGTCGAGGTTGAACGCGTTCCACGTCGACGACCCGAGCGGGCCGTGAAAGGTGACCAGTCCGGTCCTGGCGTGGGCGGCGAGCAGTAACGCCGTGATGTCGCTGTAGCCGATGAGGATCTTTGGCGACTTCGCGATCGCGGCCCAGTCCAGCAGCGGTAGCAGGCGCGCCGCGCCCCATCCGCCGCGAATGCAGTGAATCGCGTTGACCGACGGGTCGGCGAACATCGCATTCAGATCAGCGGCCCGGTCCTCGTCCCGGCCGCCGAAGTAGCCGCGGCGATCGAAGACGTGCTGGCCGAGCTTGCCCTTGAGCCCGAGCGCGGTCAGCGATTCCAGCAGAATATCGACGGCGACCGGATCCCACTGCGCGCTCGACGGGATCACCAGACCGACGGTATCGCCGGTCTTCAGCCGCGGCGGCTTGACGATGGCGGGCGGGGGCGACGAAGGAGCGCGCTGGCGAATCGGGGGCGCCGCTGCTGCCGGTCGTGTGCCGGCCAGCAACGAGCCGGCCAGGGCGATGGTCGTCGATGTCAGGAGTTCACGGCGAGTTGGCATGGCCGCATCCTACGCCGTGAACAGAATCCGTGTAAAGGATACTCAAGGTCTGTGCCGGGCAGTGGCGCCCACGCATGAGTCCGCCGTTTCGTGCCATAATCAGCTGCAGTGCTGTCTGCAGTTTTCCTTGGAGATTCCGTGAAACTGGCGCGCATCTTTCAGTCGGCGGCGGCGTTGGCCGCGATCAGTCTTTGTGCCTGGGCGGTCACCGGCTGCAATGGTTCGCCGACTGCACCGTCAAGCGCCGCTGTGTACAGTCAGACCGACCTGCGGGTGGGGACCGGCGCCGAAGCCGTCAATGGCAGCTCGGTCACGGTGCAGTACACCGGCTGGTTCTACGACGCGTCGAAACCGAACCAGAAGGGCGTGCCGTTCGATTCATCGGTGGGCGGAACAGGGTTCACGTTTACGCTTGGCGCCGGCACCGTGATCGCCGGCTGGGACCAGGGCGTGGTCGGCATGAAAGAAGGCGGGCTGCGCCGGCTGGTCATCCCGTCTTCGCTCGGCTACGGGAACATTCGCTACCAGTCAATCCCGCCCAATACGACGCTGGTGTTCGAGATTGAACTGCTGACGGTGAATGTGACGCCGACGGTCGCGACGCAGCCGTCGGATCAGATCGTGACGGCAGGGCGAACCGCGACCTTCACGGCGTCGGCCAGCGGGACGCCGCTCCCATTGGTGCAGTGGCAGGTGAGCCGCGATGGTGGTTCGACCTGGACGAACATTGCGAACGCGGCGCCGTATGACGGAGCGACGACCACCACACTGACGGTGGCCGGAGTGACGACCGCGCTTGACGGCGCGATGTATCACGCCGTGTTCACGAACGTCATGGGCACGGTGACCTCGAACGCCGCCACGCTGACGGTGCAGTAGCGGTTCGCGGGTCTGTTTGGGGATCTCGCGGTCCCCGGCGCATAGGGTTCGCTGGCTCTCACCGGCGGGTGTGGGCGCTACTTCCCGAACGGGCGGAATCTGATCCCGATGCGATAAGCGGTCAGCGCGTCATTCATCCGGCCTTCGTCGCCGTCCCGCGATGCCCCCTTCAGAGTGGCACGCTCCACTTCCGCAAAGAGCCCGATCTTGGGCGCCGCCCAGACTTCGATGCCACCGCCATACAGCAGGCCCCATCCAGCCGTCCGCAGGGTAAATGACTGGGTGCCGCCGGTGAAGGTCTGCACGACGCCATCCGCGTCGGTATAGGTCCAGTCGTCGTGGGTCTGGACAGTCGTAGACGTGGCGCGGTGGTAATCCGCCCCGACCTGCAGGTACAGCCGGACCACCCCGAGCGGGAGCGCGACCTTGCCTTTCGCGGTAAACAGGGTGGTGTTGAGCGAAGACTTGAAGTTGAAGGACTGACCGGTGCCCCTGATGCTGACGTCGGCGGGCTTCGCGTAACTCGCCTCAGCCCCCAGGAACTGGGTGACCCACACGGTTACCCCCGCGGCATAGGTGAGTCTGGTGTCCTTGCCCGTGCAGTCGGTGACGTCCCCGCACGCGACGGCCGTCGCATCACGGTACGTGGCCAGGCCGCCCCCCGCGAAGAGGATCAGACCCGTCGGTGACGGTCTCCGCCCCCCCCGCTTGGAACTGATGCTTCCTGATTCCTCGCCGAGCCATTCTGTCGGCACGGGCCCCTGTCTCAACCACACGGCTGGCGCCGACGCTGTGACCTCGACGACCATCGTCGTGGCCTGGCGCATCAGGAAGACACCTGGCAATTCGCGCCGCGCGCATCCGATCTGTGGCAGTTCCGGCTGCAGTCCGGGTTCGACCAGCAGCACTCGCCGAAGCGTGCCGCACACATCGACGAAGATCTGGACATCGGCCTCGGTCCGGCCCCCGCGGGAAGACAGGTTCACGAGCAGCGTGGCTTTGCCGGTGTTGTCGGCCGTGGCGGTTCCAATCGTGGCTGCATTCAGCGCGAGCTCAATGGTTGCCCCTCGCGGCGCCTTCGTCACCATCACGGTCTGGGCCGTCGTGACGCCGACAACCAGGGTCAGATTGAGCGCAGCCGCAAACGCCAGCGGCCGCCAGGGTGCCATCATGCTCGCCTCCGTAAACTCATGGATACCGACGAGAGTCCAATCGCGCGTCTTCGTATGTTACCCCAGGTACGTTTCGCCGCTGGCATTCCGTCCACGGCGCTCGTTCACCGGCCGGATGGCCGCTGACGTTTCGCTGTAGAATTATCGAATGAGCTCGTTATCACCGGCTGCCGCGGCCGACGCTGTTCTGCGGGCGTTTCGCGAAAGGGCGCCGCTCGTCTGGCGCGATCGTGAACTTCCTGTCGACCTTATTCTGGGAGCCGGCGGTCTCGATCTGGATTCGATTGCGATCGTCGAGTTGCTCATCGCGTGCCAGTCCGCGGTTGGCATCCCGTTTCCGCCGGCCCTGTTCGATGAGGGTCCGCTCACGCTCCGCCGGCTGATCGATCACGCCACGCAGTCCGCCACCTGACCAGATGGACAGGCAGACGGCCAACCCTCTTGTCAGCACCGCGCACGACGACCGTTGGTATGCCAGAGAATCCCGATGGCAACGCGGGTCCCGGGTCGTGTACGACCGCGCGGCGAGGGCGCTGATCGGGCGAGGTTTCGCAGCGGGCGTTTGCCCACTCGGTTGGATTGGCTGCGCTCTGCACGCCTGCGGATGCCAGCCGCCGACGCGTCACGACGTGTCAGCCCTGTTTCCGGGTCTCTCCTCGCGCGAGGCGGTGCGAGTCGCCCGGGCGAGTGCGGCACTGCGTTTCAGGAATCGGGCAGCCATCGCGTTGTATGAGTCGAACGGCCTGACACGGCTGGCGCGCCTGGTCCGGGCCGAATGCGCCGGAGCACCGCCGCGGGTGATCGCCGAACGCACCAGCGGCCTGATTCTCCTGACGTTTCATATCGGTGCGCAATTCGGGGTGGCTGCGGCCGCCACAAGATGGGGCGTGCCGGTCGCGAGCCTGCGCATCTCGCCCATTGATGACGCCAACAGCCGCGCGCAGGCGTTGAAGCAGGCGATCGACACCGTGCAGGCGGGAGGAATCGTGTCGGTGACCGCAGACGGCCCGGGAGGCGCAAGCTGCGAGCCCGTCGCCTGCCTCGGCCGACAAATCCTGCTACGGCGCGGACCGATGGCGATCGCACGTATCACGGGCGTGCCGGTGATTCCCGTCGTGGCCCGATGGACGTCAGACGGCCACATTGCGGTGCGGGCCGGAGAGCCGCTTGTCCACGCGCCACTCGCGGCGGGAACCGAGTGCGATCGAGCGCTGGCGGCGGCGGCGGCGGGCTGGTTCGAGCAGCATCTGCTGGCGCACCCGGAGGACATCTGGCCGTACACGCTGCGCAATCTGCTCGGCGCGCCGATCCTGCACGACAGGCCACTAGGACACGAAGTACGCCCCGCGCAGAAAGTCGGGGTTGCCGACAGCCTTTCGTAGCTCCGCGTGGCGCAGTTTGCCTCCCGCCGTCCGGGGAATGGCCGACCGGGGAACAATCAGAACCGAAGACGGCATCACGCCGACGGCGGCAGCGGCGACTCGCTGGACGTCCAGCGCCAGGTGCGCCGCACGGCCACGCTCTGCTTCCAGCATTTCGACGACGACCACAAGGTCTTCGGTGGCACCTCCCGATCGGGTGATCCCGATCGCGGCCGCGCCTTGCACCCCGGCGATGCGCTCGACGGGTTCTTCGATTTCCCTCGGAGAGATTCCAACGCCGCCGCGCTTGATCATCGCCCTCGTGCGCGACCGGAGAAACACGTGCCCGTCACCGTCAATCATGGCGCGATCGCCCGGTTGAAGCCATCCATCGCGAAGCACGGCTCGCGTGCAGGCCTCGTCTCCGTAGTAGCCAGAGAACAGAAGGTCGCCCCGGATCTGGATCTCGCCCTCGACACCAGGCTGGCACGGCGTACCCGCCTCGTCCACCGTGCGGATGTCGACGCCCGACAGTGATCGGCCGCACGACACATTGCCGGCCTCATCAACCCGCAAGGGATCACCGGGCGAGCAACTGGAGACCGCGAGCGTGCCCTCGGTGAGGCCGTAGGCCGGCTGCACGATGCGCGTGAGGCCGAAGCGCTCCTCGAACGCCGTGATGGTGCTGGCCCGTATGGCCTCGCTGCCGTTGGTGGCAATCCGGAGTGAGCGCAGATCCACGTCTGACGGCGAGACGATCCGCGCCGCCAGCCGGTACGCGAAATCTGGTGACGTCGTCATCGTGGCCCGCACGTCGGAAATCAAGTGCAGCCATCGCCCGAGGCCCGTCGCCGACGGCCTGATGAGAAACGATGGGCATCCGTGGCCGACCGTCCCGAACAGGTGGCGCACGAGCCCGGAACTGTTGTGCAGCGGCAGCCAGTTCGCCAGCACGTCCCGCGGCGTCAATTCGTAGCGCTCCTGCATGGCCGCCAGCGCGCATGTCAGCGCCCGATGCGACACCGCACAGGCGCGCGGATCCCCGGACGTGCCGGACGTGAACTGGAGGTACGCTATGTCGCCGGGTTCGGGTGTGGCCAGGACCGATCGGTCGGCGGGACCAATCGATTGGAGCGCTGAGCGCGCCAGCACGATTGGCCCGCCAGTTCCTCCAGTTCCGCCAGTTCCGCCGATGTCGTGCTGCCATTGCTTCGCGCGTTCGTCGGTCGTCATCACGACCGACGGGGTGGCGATGCGGCAACGAAGATCCTGCGCGGCGCGGGTGAGGCCCGGATCGATGGCCACCGGGATCGCCCCGATCATCTGCGCTGCGTACACCGTGCGGACGAAGTCGAGGCTCGTTGGCAGCACGATCACGCAACGGCCCCCAGGCGCGAGACCCGCCGCCGCCAGTCGACAGGCCAGCCACTCCGCATCTTCATGCAGTTGACGATAGGTGAGGGCCTCGCCCTCAATGACGAAGGCCGTCTTGTCGGGGCAGTCGGTCGCACGAGCGGCGAGCGCTTCGATGATTGTGGCGTGTGTCATCGTCGACCGATCAGCGCGTCCTTCTGTGCGCGGGTCCAGCTCTTGATCTGAGCCTCGCGTTTCTGGGCGGCCGAGCGGGACTCGTGGGCCTCGACGTAGACGACGCGCACCGGGCCGCGTCCTGCGGTGTACTTCGCGCCGCGGCCCTCGTTGTGCGCGCGTTCGCGGGCGCCGACGTCAGTGGTGAATCCCGTGTACAACGTGCCGTCCGCGCAGCGGAGGATATAGGTGTAACAGGAGGAACGAGGGTGAGCCCCGGCCGCACCAGGTGCGTCCGCGCTGCCTGATGCGGTCGGGATAGACATGCGCTCGCCAGGGCGCTACGCGACGACCCTGATGACGACGCGGCGGTTCTGCGCGCGCCCCGCCTTGGTCGTATTCGGCGCCACCGGCTTCTCGACGCCGTAGCTGATGACGCTGATCCGGTGCAGAGGGATCTGGTGCTGCGCGTACAGGTAGCGCTTGACTTCCTCAGCCCGTTCCAGCCCCAGACGCTCGTTGAAGTCCTTGGGTCCGACGTTGTCCGTGTAACCTTCGATCTCGAAGTACGCGCCCTGGGGATTGGCTTTGACCTTGGCGATCAGTTCGTCGATCCGCGCCTTCGCTTCGGCCGGAAGTGTCGTCCGGCCGAACTCGAAATTCCCCTCTTCGGAGCTCAGCACAAGCGTGTAGATGATCCGCTTCGAGGCCCGGTCGAGCGCGTCGGCCTTGGCATCCACGGCCCCGGCCCTGGCGTCGGCAGCGCCCGCTGCCTTGCCGGCCTGGTTTGCGGCCTGCTGCGCGGCGTCGGCCTTACCGTCAACCACGCCGATCTTGCCTTCGTTGGCCTTGGTGCGCTCCTGGGTCGCCTCGATCGACTTGCCCATCGTTTCGACCTTGTCGTTCACCGTGCCGATGCGGGATGAGACGTATCCCTTGGTGGCGCAGGCCGATCCTCCGGCGATAGCCACGGTCAACAGTGCGACGATTCCAAGCGACGTTCGCATACAACCCCCTTCTCTATTTCTCACTGATGTTCTGACCTTTACCAGTCGGAGAACTGCCCGCGACGTACCCGCTTCTGGCCCTGATGAGGAGGCCCTTCTGGCGGGTCCGAAGCGTCAGGGCGTGCCAGCCCGCCTGGCTGCCCGGTTCAAACGCTATCTGGTACCACTGATGAAGCTCCGCCGCAATCTGGCGCGTCGCGAGGCTCGATTGGGCGGGGGCGCTGGCCGTAAACGCCAACCCGCCGGTGCGTTGCGCAAACAATTCGAGGGGCCGCTCGGCGGACGCCGCCGTTCCGCCGGACGCGCGCGCGACCTCCTTCGGATCGTCGAGCGGGGTCACCACCGCGATGACGTACACGGGCACGTCGATCGCGCTTGCGAGCTGTGAGGCCTCGGACGCCGACAGCCGGCTGCTGGTGTCGACGCCGTCAGTGACCACCACCACGGCGCGGCGCGAGCGTCCCTGAGCGACCACCCGCTGCCCGACCTCTGCGATCACGTCGTAAAGTGACGTCGAGCCATACGCGTCGAGGGGCTGCAGTTGCCGCAGCGCCGCGGCTGAGGCTGGCGCAAACGGCTGCTGCTGGCGAAGGCACGAATCAAACGTGTAGATCGCGACTTCGTCGGTGTCCGGATCGAGCCAGCCCACCAGCTGTCCCATCGCCTCCCTGGCGTGCGCCAGCTTCGATCCAACTTCCATGCTGCCGCTGATGTCGAGCACGATGGCCACGCTGGCGGCGGCGCGCTCGGAACTGAAGTCCACGATCGTCCGGCGTTCGCCGCCATCGAACAACTCGAAATCGGCACGCGACAAGCCCTGAACGGGCCGGCCTGATCGATCGCGCACCACGGCCGTCATCGCAACCATGTCGACCCCGCTGCGGTAGGTGGGATGCTCCTGCCGTGGCGGCGCCTGAGCCGCCAGGCTCGTGTCCAGGAAGATCAGACCGATAATGACGAAAAAGAAGGGTCGCACACTCATTCAGTACTTCAACAGGCTTGCCAACGGCTGCCGTGAAGTATATGCGATATTTGGGCCGGAATCACGCCGTTTCGGTGCGTGTCGCCGGGGGCGCCACGTCGTGTTTACCCGGTCTCCAGCCGAAGGATGTAATATCTACATCAGGCCATCGAACTTATGAATCTCCGATTGATTGCTGCAGCATCGCCGCCCCAAGCGGGGCGTCTGATCGCGATCGCCTTCGTGGCGGTGTCTGCTGTGGCTGCCGAGCAACCCGGAGCGTTGGCGCGCGCGCGGGCCGCCTACAATCTGCAGCATTACGACGAGGCTATCGCCGCGGCGCGCGAAGCCACCCGTGTTCCTGAGACGGCGGTTCGAGCGCAGTTGCTGATGGCCCGAGCTTCGCTCGAACGGTTCCGGGTGTCGGGTGAAGCCGCCGATCTCGCGACAGCCCGGACCACGCTGGCGGCGATCGAGCCGTCAACGCTCGCGTCCCGCGACCGCGGAGAGATGCAGATCGGTCTGGCCGAACTGCTGTTTTTCGACGACCGGTTTGGCGCCGCGGCCGATCTGTTCGAGGACGCGCTGTCACGGACGAGCGAACCGGCGTACGGCCCGCGGGAACGGCTACTCGGGTGGTTCGCGACGTCGCTGGATCGGCAGGCCCGGTTGGAGGAGACACCGGGACGACGGCGCATCTACAGGCGGCTGCTGGACCGGATGGTGGTCCAGCAACGGACCGGACCGGGCTCCGCCGCGGCGTCGTACTGGATTGTCGCGGCGACCTTCGGCATCGACAACGTTGAGGATGCGTGGGACGCGGCCGTCGCGGCGTGGATCCGGGCGCCGCTGACTCCCGGTGATGGCGTCGCGTTGCGGGCCGATCTCGATCACCTCGTGCTGGAGGTCATCATTCCGCGGCGGGCGAGGCTGGCCTCGGCGGGCGGTGCTGTGGAGCCGGCGGCAGAGGTCTTCCGCAAGGACTGGGAATCGGTCAAGCAGACGTGGCCGCGCCGGTAGGCGGTGCGGACTCGTGGCGTTTCGCCAGCAGCCCGGCCAGCGTCGCGGCCTTGTCGGCGAGCTGTTCAGCAAACGCCAGGTTCTTGACTTTCAGTGCGGCTTCCGCCTGCTCCGCGAATCGTCTGGCCTCATCGTACTGCGCGCGGCCATCGACGCTAAGCGTCCGAACGTCGATTCTGTCAAGATCGCGAGCCGCGCCAGTGAGCGTGGTCCGGATCTTCTTCTCGAGCTCACCCACCCTGGCCGTCGTCTGGAGCAACGCCGCCGGCGGCGCGGCGTCGGCCGCAGGCTTTGCCGGCGTGGCCGGCAGCGGCTCGGTCTTGTCCGGCTTCTCAATCCTGGTTGCGGGCGCCGACCTCTGGAGCGTGGCGCGCGGCGTGCGCCGCGCAGGTTTGGCATCAGCCGGCACGCCAGACGGCTGCGCTGCGGGCAGATCGGGCTCGCTCTCGAACGGCTCAATGATCAGGGCCGGCGGCGGCGGTACGTCGAGCGGAGGTCCCTCGGGCAGCGTGCGCGCATGCACACCAGCGCAGGCCATCGAGGCGGACGCGAACAGCACGACCAACGCGGCGCGCAGCAGGATCTTCACGCATCCATTATGAACCAAGTAGGGTGCGGACGTGCGGCGCCTGCGCCCGCGGCAGCAGCAGCCGAAACACCGTCCCGCGACCCGGGGTCGAATCAACTTCGATGTCGCCGTCGTGCAGCTGGACCGTCCGGTAGACGACCGACAGGCCGATCCCGCTGCCCGCCCCCTTCGTCGTGAAGTAGAGATCGAAGATCTTACCCAGGTGCTCGGGCGTGATGCCGACGCCGGTGTCTTCGAACACGACCGCGACGCGCGAGTCCGCGACAGCGGCGCCCGCGATCCGCAGGCGCCCGCCCTCCGGCATCGCCTGCACGGCGTTGAGGGCGAGGTTCAGGAACGCCTGCTCTAGCATGCCCGGGTCCCCGCGCAGCGCGGGCAGATCAGTGGGACAGTCGATCAGGATCTCGACCCCCTGGTTCCGGGCTTCCTCCGCGATCACCGCGACGACGTGTTCGACCAGGCTGTGAAGCGACACCGCCTGCAGCTTCAAATCCTCCGGCCGCGCGAACTTCAGGAATCCCTGGACGACCAGATCGAGCCGGCGCATTTCTCCGGCGATGATGGCCGCGTGGCCCAGTGCCGCTTCCACGTCTGGTCCGGCTTTGCGTCGTTCGGCCGCGCCATCTGCGGGCGATCCCGCCGGAGCCGACAGCCGCTGCTTCAGCAGTTCGAGATGGATCATCGTGGCGTTCAACGGGTTCTTGATTTCGTGGGCCACGCCCGCCGACAGCCGGCCGAGCGCCGCCAGCTTGCGCGAGTAGTTGAGCGTGGACTGGACTTCGCCGAGATACTCGAGATTGCGTGCGACGAGCATGATGCCGACGGTCCGGCCATCGCGATCCGTGATGACATTGGTCAGGATGAGCCTCTCGCCCTCGGCGGCCGACAATCCGACCGATCCCGGCTCTGCCGCCGCGCGCCGCGGCACCGTCGCCGACACCGGGCCGCACGACTGACCCGACCTCAGTGTGTCCTCCACGAGGTTCCGGTAGGGATGTCCCGGCGGCAGCAGCTCACTTACGGTCCGATCGCTCGGCTCTGGCGGAAGTGCGTCGCGCATGGCGGGGTTGGCGAAGAGCAGTTCCCCGTCAGGCGTGAACATCGCGACGGCATCTTCGAGGTGTTCGACCACCGATTCGAGGTTGGCTTTCTGTCCCGCCAGTTCCGATCGATCGGCGGATAGCTGTGCGCTGACGGTGTTGAAGAATCCGCCAAGGTCGCCGAATTCGTCCTGTTGCGGCAGGTTCACTGCCACGCCGGACTCCCCGCGTCCGAGCCGCGTGAGGCCGCTGCGAATCACGTGAATCGGCCGCAGCAGAACCTGCGCCAGGAGCATCGCGACAAGCGTGGCCCCAATGATCGCTGCCAGGTCGGTCAGGAGGGCCGGCTTCAGGGCCTTGGTCACCTCATCCTGTGTGAGCAGCATCGACACGCCAATCCGGATGGATCCGAATCTGCTGCCGTCCATCAGGAGGAGCGGGCGGTCGACTTCGAACCTGCGGCCTTCCCGCCCGTAGATCGCACGGAGCTGGGCGATCGCGCCCTGGTCGACGAGCGTCGTGAGTTTCGGGAGTTGGGGGAGGGTCTGTCCAATCCTCGCGGCATCGCTATGCGCGATGACGATGCCGTCCGCGTTGACCAGTGCGGCGTAGGTGAAGTTCTTGTAGTACGCGTTCGATTCGAGGATCGACCGCAGGCCCCCATCCGCGCGCAGGGTCTCGTAGCTGTCGCCCCCCTGCGCAACGACCTCCTGGGCGCGCTGATAGATGGTGCTTGCCAAGGACTCCGCGCGGGCGGCGCTATCCTCGACGGCCATGCGCGCCAGAGACGTCAGGTAGAACCCGCTCAAGACGACGACCGCGAGCCCCACGATGGACGTGACGCCCGCCACCTGCTTTGCCTTGACGCTCAAACGCATCCGCGCTACCCGCCTTCGCTCTCGCCCAGGATCCGGAAGCGGTTCAGTTTATTGTGCAGAGTCTTCAGGCTGATCCCGAGCATCGAAGCTGCGCGGGTCTTGTTGTTCTTCGTGAACTCCAGGGTCAGCAGAATCAGCCTTCGTTCCGCCTCGTCGACCGTCGTGCCCGGTGTGAGCGCCGCTGCCGGCTCGGATCGGGGTGCGGAGCCGGGCAGCCCCGGCAGGTCGCGGGCCTCGATGAACCGGCCCTTCGCGACGATCGTCGCGCGCTCGATCGCGTTGCGCAGCTCGCGGATGTTCCCGGGCCACGAGTACTCCTCGAGGATCCGCATGGCCTCGGGATCGACGCCTGCCACCGACCGGTCGTTCGACGCGTTGAACTCCTTGATGAACGCCTGGGTGAGCAGCGGCAGATCCTCGAGTCGATCCCGGAGCGGCGGCAGCCGGATCCCGAACACGTTGAGCCGGTAGAACAGGTCGCCGCGCAGCGTGCCTCGCTGGACTGCCTCGGCCGGATCCGCGTTGGTCGCGGCGATGACGCGGATGTCGACCGCCTGTTCGGTGCGGCCGCCGAGCCGTCTGAAGGACCGCTCCTGCAGCACCCGCAGCAGCTTGACCTGTGTCGCGGGCGTCATTTCCGCGACCTCGTCCAGAAACAGCGTGCCGCGGTGAGCGAGTTCGAAACATCCCTGCCGGCGCTCCAGCGCGCCCGTGAACGCGCCCTTCTCGTGGCCGAACAACTCGCTTTCGAGCAGCGTGTCGGGAATCGCCGCGCAGCTGATCGGCACGAAGGGGCCGCTGGCCCTGGGGCTGAGCCGGTGAAGTGTCTGCGCCACCAGTTCCTTCCCCGTACCCGACTCGCCCGTGATGAGGATCGAGGCTGTGGTCGGTGCCGCCTGCTCGATGATGTCGTAGACGGCGCGCATCGGCGCGCTGCTGCCGACCATCGATCCGAACGAGCCGTGTTCGCGCAGCTGGCAGCGCAGGACCTTCACTTCGCGGAGGGTCTGATGGCGCTCGACGACGTTCTCGAGGAGGATTTTCAGGCGCTGCAGATCGACCGGCTTGGTCAGATAGTCGTACGCGCCCTGCTTGATGGCCTCGACCGCCGACTCGACGGTCCCTTGTGCGGTCAGGATGACCGTGGTCGTGTCGTCGCCGCGCTTCTGGATGGCGCCGAGCAGCTCGAGCCCGCCCATTCGTGGCATCACCAGATCGGTGAGCACAATGCCGGGCGCGAACGTGTCCAGCTGTTTCAGCGCCTCGTCTCCGTCGCTTGCCGAGGCCACCGCGTAGCCCCACATGCCGATCAACTGCTCGAGCCCGACACGCGCGGCCTGATCGTCCTCGACGATCAGGATCCGCTCTGCCTCCCGGTTGCCGGGGCCGACGTCCACGATTCACCACTCCTTCGGAGGCCGAGTAGCCTCGTAACCGAGGTTGCCGCGCGGATGACGCTGAGACTGTTCCCTCGCTCCATTGTCCCGCGAGCCAGACCTCGCTGACAAGGGGAGGGTCGCGTTCCGGCGTTCCCCTGTTACGTTCAGCACACCTCTCCAGAAGCGATGCCTGCTACGCTGGATCATTGCGGAGAACGACAGGTGGTACCGTCGAATCGCCGCCGAGGCGGCGCTTTCGTCTGACGACGCGCTGCCGACGGGGAGGATTACCTGAACGAGGTGCTATGAACCACGCAGCCGGTCTTTGGATCGATCACAAGAGAGCGTTGATCGTGTCTGCCTCGGCCGATCGCGTCACCACCAGGACCGTGGAATGTGAATGAACATCGAGGTGATTCTCAATGCCAATTCGGGCGCTGGTTCCCCGACAGAGATCCGGCAGCGCCTGGCCGAGGCGTTCAAGGCGGGCGGGGCGGATCCGCGAATCTGGCTGGCTGGCAATGGAGTGGAATTGATCAACCTGGCGCAACGGACGGCCAGGAGCGATGCTGACATCGTGGTCGCGGGAGGTGGGGACGGCACGATCAACCTGGTCGCCACGACCATGATCGACTCCGGCAAGACGCTCGGAGTATTGCCGTTTGGGACCATGAACCATTTCGCGAAGGACCTCGCTATCCCGCTCGACCTTGAAGGCGCGGTCGCCACCATCATCGCGGGCCACGCCATCAGCGTTGATGTTGGTGAAGTCAACGGCCGCATCTTCCTGAACAACTCGAGCCTGGGTCTGTATCCGCGTATCATCCGCGAACGCGAGAGGCAGCAGCGCCTCGGCTGGGGAAAGTGGCCGGCCTACCTCTGGGCGGCGATCGGAGTGCTGCGGCGTTATCCGTTTCTGGACATCCGCCTGGACGTTGACGGGAAGGCGTTGACCGGTCGCACGCCGTTTGTCTTTGTCGGCAACAACGCCTACGACATGGAGCGGCTCGACATCGGGGGCCGAGCCTGTCTCGACAAGGGCGAACTCAGTCTGTACATGGCGAGCGGCACCGGGCGACTGGGATTGATCCGGCTGGCGCTGCGCGCGCTGCTCGGCGGCCTTCGTCAGGACAGAGATTTCATGGCTTTCGCGACTGAAGATGTGTGGATCGGCACACGACATCGGCGTGTGCGTGTGGCGCTCGATGGAGAAGTCACCATCATGGAGCCACCGCTTCACTATCGCGTGCGGCCGGGGGCATTGCGCGTGCTGGCGCCCGTCCACGACCGCGCACACTGACCGGCGAGGCCGGAGTGTCAAGGCGGAAGTGCGCATCCCGGCCATACTGCGAGGCACCTCGTGCGTTCGATAGTCCATCTGTCCGACCTCCATTTCGGCCGCGCCGACCATCTGGCCATTTCTCCGTTGATTGAGGCGATTGCGGGCATCGCCCCCGATCTAGTTGCCGTGTCGGGAGATTTGACGCAGCGGGCTCGCGCGCACCAGTTCAGGGACGCGCGTGCGTTTCTCGACCGCTTGCCGACACCTCAAATTGTCGTGCCGGGCAATCACGACGTGCCGCTCTACAATGTGGCCGCTCGATTCCATCACCCGCTGCGCAACTACCAGCGCCATATCACCGACGATCTGCGACCGTACTACGATGACGACGAGATTGCCGTTCTGGGAGTCAATACCGCGCGCTCGCTGACGATCAAGGAAGGACGCCTCAACGCCGATCAGATCGCGTGGATGAGTGAGCGGCTCTGCGCCCGCGACGCCAGAGTCGTGAAGATCGTGGTGACCCACCATCCCTTTGACGTGCCGGACGGTCTTGACGCCCGCAACCTCGTAGGGGGTGCGCGCACGGCGATGGAAGCGCTCGCGCGCTGCGGAGCGGACGTGTTTCTCGCGGGCCACCTCCACGTCAGTCACACATCACACAGCGCGACGCGCTACCGGATCAAGGGTCACTCCGCGCTCGTCGTGCAGGCAGGAACCGCCGCCTCCACACGCGGTCGCGGCCAGGCACACTCCTTCAACGTCCTGAGGATCGATCGGCCGCAGATCGCCGTGGAACGTTTCGAGTGGCAGCCGGAGCGCGGGGCGTTTGGCCTGGCGAAGCGTGAACGTTTTCGGCACACGTCAGACGGCTGGTCTCGACTCGACGTGGCGGGGGAGTCAGATCGCTGCGGCTGACGCGGTGTCATCGACCGATGGGTTGAGCGTGGTTGTCATGTCGAGGAGAGCAGATGCGCAGCCGCAGTCGCAAGCGCCCCGATATACTGTCAGAGGATGCGTTGCGACGAGCTTCGACTGACCGGGTCTGGCGGCGCGAATCGCGTCATGGAGGCCGAATTAAAGCGCCTCGTGATGCGGTCACCCTTCGAGGTCCGGGTTCCCAAACCCAGGCGCGAAGGCGAGTCGACGCTTCTCTATCCGTTCGATGCCCGCATCAGCTGGGTGGCCGCGTGCCATCACCGGACGTCTTCGAGGATCTCGTGGGACTTGTTCTCAAGTACCGCCGTGCGGCTCGAGCCGCTTTTCGAGGAGCTTCTACCGGCCCTGCAGGCAGACGATCGCCTGCCGGCCGCAAACCCCCTGCGCTTCTCGGTGGACCTCGGATCCGCCCATGATTTCGAAGCCTCGCCGCTGCAGCTGCGCGGGGTGGTGAAGAACGCGGTGGTCGAAGCGCTTCGGTCGCGCGGCGTGACGGCGGAGGTCGATGCCGACTCGCCGGACGTGGTGTTTGTCGCGCGGCGCGTCGGAACGCCGGAGAGTCGCCGCACGGTTCTCGGAATCGACATCGGTCTGGGCGCGCGACATCGCCGGGGCGCGCGCGTCGCCGCCGGCCCCGCTCCGCTGCGTGAGACGATGGCGGCGCAGTTGATCATGCTGTCGCGGTGGGATGCGCGATCCGAGCCGCTCGTGGATCCGATGGCTGGAGGCGCCACAATCGCCATCGAAGCGGCCGGCCTGGCAGTCGGGGCCGCGATCCGGCGTCCGGCGGATCTTCCGTTTCGGCATCTCGCGGCGTTTGACGGGCTGCCCGCCGAGACGCCAAACCTGTTTCCCGGCACCGTGCCGAGGATCCTCGCGCTCGACATTGACGAAGAGCGGATCTCCACAATGGTGGGGAACCTCCGGGCGGCGGGTCTGACCGGGCGGCCTCACGAAGACTCGATTGTCATCGGGCAGAAGGACATGCGCGCGTTGACGCCGGAATACGTCGCCGCCATGCTGCCGCGAGCGGCCGGCATGAAGCCGGGCGTCTTCTGCTTCAACCCGCCATACGGCGTCCGCATCGGCGGAGAAGAAGGGCAGGAGAAGCTGCTCGACCTTTACGAGGGAATGGGACGCGCCCTGGCGCGCTTCAGGGGCTGGCGCGCCGCCTGCTTCGTGGCCAACCCGGCCTTCGTCGGGGCGTTTGGCCATGTTCCGACGATGACCAAGCCGGCTACGAACGCCGAATTGCCAGGCGCCTTTCTCGTCTACGACCTGTGATTTGCGCGCCAGGTCAGTGGTCTTTGATCCACGCGCGGAATATCTTGGCGCTTCCCTCCATCAACGCCTGATGCACTCGTGAGTGCTGGGTCGACATCTCCAGGTCGCCCATGTCGTGGGCCCACTTGGAGTCGATGATGCCGAACGAGAACCGCTCGAGCAGGTCCGGGGGGCCGTAGATCGGATCCGGGATCATCTCGCCGAAATCCAGCACCTTCTTCGGACGCGCGCCGGCGACAAAGTCCATGTCGCAGCGCACCTCGTTGTTGTCCCGCAGCAGAAACGAAAACGTCTTGACCGCCCAGTCGAACTTGCCCGGGCCGAACCCGAAGAAGTTCGGCACCGGCGCGTAGTCGATGAAGGGGTACCCGATGGCCACTTCCAGCTTGTAGCCCGGCTGCGGGTGCTCGACGACGTGGACGAAACCGGGATGCTGCACCACCGAGACCGCTTCTTTGAGGACCTTCTTGAATGGGCCGAGCTTGATGACGAAATCGTGCAGGTAGCAGTTGTACAGCGACCACCGGTAGGTCGGCCCGATCAGGTTCCAATCCTGCACTTCGTTAAGTTGATCCTCAGGGTAGCGTCCGCAGTGGCCGTCGGCGGTGCAGTACAGCAGTTGCTTGAACGTGAACCCGCCGGCGTCGCCGTCGGAATAGACCCAATGCGACGAGTTCAGGAAATGCCGCAGCACGTAGTCCGTGAGCCGCTGCTCCGCGTTTTCGCCCGGGATCTTGCCGAACTCATTGTGCTGGAGCGCGCCGATCGCGGTGAGCGTGCGGCCGCCGATCGTCACGTCGGCAAGGTAGCCTAACGCCTCATTGTGCAGATCGTACTCACGATTCAACTTGAGACGGTGGAGCTCGATCTTCCGATTGGGATCGCGGGTCCAGCGCTCCAGTTCGAGGCCATCGGCGATTGCCACGTCGGTCTTTTCGACGAGCGACCGCTCAAAATCTGAGAAATCACGTGGGATGGAGGCGTCAGCTGGTGTCGGTTTTGTCATTTCTGATCGTCCTTCAGGAGCCTGGCCGAGTCTGATCCGTGTCGGGGCGGTGTGTCAACAGGGAAGGGAAGGGACAGGGAAGCGAAGACGTGACGAAAAACCCGCTCGACAGCGGCTATACTGACCTCGATTCGGCACGTCCCGGCCAGGGAGATCTGCGCCAGACGTGCCGCCAAGTCAAGGAGCCACGACGCTATGAAGTCCAGCCGCATCCTTCTCACGCTGGCGACAGCCTGCCTGTTGATCCTCGGGTCGCACGTCTTCGCTCAGGGGGGACAAGGCCGCCCGGGCGCGGCGGCTCCCGCTGCCGCAGGAGGCGCCAGGGCCGGCAAAGAGGCCGACCTGCTGCCGGCCGACCCCGTCATCTCGCAGCACACGGGCCGGTTCAACGGCCAGACTGTCGCCTACACCGCCGAAGTCGGATGGCTTCCCATCCGCGACGAAGGCAAGGTCGTCGCGAAGATGTTCTACGTGGCGTACACCAAGAACGGTGTTACCGACGCGAGCACCCGTCCGCTGATCATCTCCTTCAACGGTGGCCCGGGCACGGCGTCGGTCTGGATGCACCTTGGGTACACCGGTCCGCGCCATGTGACGTATGACGACGAGGGCTTCCAGCAGAGGCCTCCGGCGGGGCTCGAAGACAATCCCCAGTCGATTCTCGATGCGGCCGACATCGTCTACCTCGATCCGATCGGCACCGGCTTCAGCCGCATGGTCGAAGGTGAGGACCTCCACAAGTTTCACGGCAAGCTCGCCGACATCCAGTCGGTCGGCGACTTCGTCCATGCGTTCATCAACAAGAAGGACCGCTGGACGTCGCCGAAGTTCATTATCGGTGAGAGCTACGGCACGACGCGCGCCGCCGGCCTGGCCGCGTCGCTGCAGAGCCGCTTCCAGATGTACCTGAACGGCGTGATCCTGGTCTCATCCACCGATCTCGACATCGACCGCGGTCCGGAGATCGACTTTGCCACCAGCCTCCCGACCAAGACGGCCACCGCGTGGTACCACAAGCGCCTGGTGCCCGATCTCCAGTCGAAGCCGCTCAAGTCCGTGCTCGCCGAGTCGGAAGCGTTTGCGATGGAGGAGTACCTGACGGCTCTTGCGAAGGGCGATCACCTGACCGGCGAGGAGCGCGATGCGATCGCGGCGAAGGTGGCGCGTTACACAGGCCTCGGCAAAGACTTCGTCCTGCAGGCGAATCTGCGCGTCAGTTTCGATCGCCACTGGAAGGAGCTGCTGCGCGATCAGCGCCTGACAGTCGGCCGCCTCGACACGCGTTATCTGGGCATCGACAAGGACGCCGCAGGCGAGCGTCCCGAGTACTCCCCCGAGCTCGCGGACTGGAACGGGCCCTTTGGCGCGGCCATCAACAAGTACCTTCGTTCCGAGCTCAAGTACAACCCCGAGATTCAGTACAACGTCTGGGGGAATGTGCGTCCGTGGGCGGCCGACGACGGGGTGAGCGTCGGCGACATGCTCCGGACGGCGATGCGGGATAACCCGTACCTGAAGGTGCTGGTCCAGGGCGGCTACTACGACGCGGCGTGCGACTACTTCAACGCGATGTACACGATGCAGCACCTCCAGCCCGGCGGCGAGTTCAAGGATCGGTACCGCTTCGCGTGGTACGAGAGCGGCCACATGATGTACCTCCGCAAGGCCGACCTCAAGAACGCGAACGACGACCTCCGGAGCTTCATGGCCTGGGCGCTCGAGGGAGTGAAGGACTATCCGCGGAAGGTGAAGCAGGTCGAATGAGGAGTGCGCCGTGAGCGAGCCCGAAGAAGATTTCGCCTCGATGTTCGAGGCCTCAGTCAAAGCGACGCATTTCGACAAGGGCCAGACCATCGAGGGCACCATCGTCGCCATCGGTCCGGAGGTGGCGTTTGTCAACGTCGGCGGCAAGGGCGAGGCCGTCATCGACATCGAGGAACTGAAGAACGCCGACGGCGAACTCGAGGTCGCTCCCGGCGACCGTGTTCAGGCGATGGTGGTGTCGACCGAGGGCGGGCTCAGGCTTTCCCGGAAGCTGGCGCGCGGGGCCGCGACCGACAAGCAGCTCGAAGACGCGTTCCACTCGGGGCTTCCCGTGGAAGGCAAGGTCGAACGGGCCGTCAAGGGCGGATACGAGGTGCGCATCCCCAAACAGCGCGCCTTCTGCCCGATGTCTCAGATCGACACCGTTCGGAACGCCGCCCCCGCCGAGTACGAAGGTCATGTCTACGCGTTCCGGATCATCGAGTACAAGGAAGGCGGCAGAAACCTCATCGTCTCGCGGCGCGCGCTTCTCGAGGAAGAGCAGCGGGCAAACGCTGCGGAGATCCGGCGATCGATCGTCGCCGGCGCGGTGCTGACCGGCCGCGTGACCTCCGTGCGCGACTTCGGGGTCTTCGTCGACCTCGGGGCCGGAGTGCAGGGCTTGCTCCACATCTCCGAGATGGGGTGGTCCCGTGTGTCCGACGCGTCGCAGATCGTCTCGCCCGGTGACGAGATCGCCGTCAAGGTGTTGCGCGTCGACGACGAGACGCAGAAGATCGCGCTCGGGTTGAAGCAGCTCGGCACCGACCCCTGGTCGACGGTTCACGAGAGGTACGAAGTGGGCCAGGTGCGCACCGGCCGCGTCACACGCCTCGCGGAGTTCGGGGCGTTCGTCGAACTGGAGCCGGGGGTCGAGGGGCTGGCGCATGTGTCGACGTTCGCGTCGACGGCCCGCGCGGGCGGGTGGGCCCGCGCGGTCGCCGTGGGGACGATGGGGGCATTCGAGATCCTGAGCCTCGATCTCGAGAAGAAGCGGATTGGCGTCGCGCTGGTTCAGGAGGATTGGGCGCGGGCCGGCGCCGACGCCGAGGAATTGCGCGAGTATTCCGAGCGCCAGGATGTGGCCTCAGAGGAAGGATTCGGATCAATTGCCGCCAAGTTCCGCGGCGTGCTCAAGTCGCGGCAGAAATAGCGTGTCAGAACCTTGGCTGCGGTTCAGAGGTACCGTTGGAATTGTCCGCCACGCTTGGCCCCGCCGTCAGTCCTCCCGCAACGCGGACGTGGGCTGCAGGCGTCCCGCACGTAGCGCCGGAATGATCGTCGCGGCCGCGCCTATCGTCGCCAGCGTGACGGCTGCCGCGACGAGCGCGAAAGGGTCGGTGGGCGTGAGGCCGAACAGCATCGCCTTCGCCGCCCTGGACGCCATCGTCGCCAGCAGCGCGCCGAGCCCCAGACCGACGGCCACCAGCAGGATGGCCTCTCGCATCACCATCCGGATGATGGACTGCCGATCGGCTCCGAGCGCCAGGCGGATGCCAATCTCGCTTCGGCGACTGGCCACCATGTACGCCATCACGCCGTAGAGGCCGATGCTGGCCAGCAGCATGGCCAGTACGCCGAAGAACCCCGACAGTGTGGCCATCAGCCAATCCCGAAGGAGTGTCTCGCGCACCATGGTCGGAAAGGCGCGGAAGCTCAACGTGATCTCGGGATTGTGCCTGGCGGCGATCTTCGTCACCGCGGACCGGACGCTGGCCAGCGACAATCCCGAGCGCAGCACGACACGAAGATCCGAGCCGGGGTCGCGCTCCTGAGCGGCGGCCCTGTAGACAATCGGCTGAAATGGCTCCCTCAGGTCGACGTAGGTCGTGTCGTTCACCAGGCCGACGATCTCCGCGGTTGACCACTGCCGTGGCCCGGTCCGCATCTGGATCCGCTGTCCGATGGCCGACGTGCCCCCGAGATACCGCCGGGCGAACGTCTGATTGACGATCACGACGGTTGGAGATCCGCTGGCGTCCCGATCGTCGAAATCACGGCCGGCGACGAGCGGTGTTCGCATCGTCTCGAAGTACCGCGCGCTGACGTCGTTCATGCTGGCGGGGAGCTGATGCTGCGGGCGTCCCTCCAGCCGCACCTCGTCGCGCGCGCTCCACCCGCCGAACGGCACCATGGACACCTGAGCAGCCGACGTCACGCCGGGAATCGATCGCACGCCGTCGAGCAGCTCGCGCTGCAGTCGCAGTCGACGATCGGCAGGAACCGCGAGGCCGCCGAAATCGATGTCGGTCACCACCAGGTTGTCGAAGCTGAAACCGGTGTCCACTCCGGTCAGATTGCGCAGGCTGAGCGTGAAGAGCAGTGCGACCGTCACCATCACGAGCGACAGGGCGACCTGTGCCACGACGAGCGCGCGCTGCCACCCAAACCGCCCGCGGCTCGCCGTCAATCCCCGGCTGCTCGTCCGCATGACCGACTCGAGCGGCGCCGATGTCGCACGCAGCGCCGGCGCCAACCCGAAGAGGATCGTCGTCGCGACCGCCGTTGCCGCGGTGAACCCGAGGACCCGCCAGTCCAGGGCGATGGGCACGGACAGCGGATCGCGGCCGGTGCTCAGGAACGAGACCAGCGAGGCGCTGACGACTCGCGCCAGGATGGCCCCCAGCAGGGTGCCGATGGCGGCCAGCAACAGGCTTTCGGACAGCAACTGGCGGACGATGCGGCCCCGCGACGCGCCGGTTGCCAGGCGCACGGCCATCTCACGCGCGCGGGCGCCAGCCCTCGCCAGCAGCAGGTTCGCGAGATTGGCGCACGCCACGAGCAGGACCAGCGCGGACAACCCAAGGAGCAGCCAGAGCGGTGCCTCGTACCGCGTGCGCAACGAGGAGAAACCGCCGCCACGCGGGACGGCTTCCAACCGGAACTTCCGGTACGCCTCGATCTGTTCCGGATCCAGGCGCTGCGACACCGTCTCTCGGAACAGGGTCGGGGAGATCGTCTGCAGGTAAGCGGTCGCCCGTTCGACCGACCAGCCTGGCCGAAGGCGTCCCATCGTGGAGAGCCACCAGATGAAGTTGTCATCGAGCACGCCGGAGTCGCCGCCGAGAGCCCCGGCCGCGCAGATCGGGACCGCCACGTCGAACATGCGACCCACCTCGACGCCGTAGAAGCCTGCGGGCGCGACGCCCACGATGTCGAGCGCACGGTTCTCCAGCCTGATCGGCCGCCCGACGATGGTCGGGTCGCCGCCGTACTCGCGCTGCCAGAACGCGTGGCTGATGACCGCCGCACGGGAGCTGCAGCCACGCTGGTCGTCGGCGGTCGCAAGGAGGCGGCCGCGGGCAGCCGACACGCCGAGCATCTCGAAGAAGTTGCCGCTGACGAAGATGGCCTGTGCATATCTGATCTCGCCGCCCGACGCGAGATTGAGACGCATCGGAGCCCACGCCAGCATGCTGGAGAACGCGCGCTGGTCGGCGCGGAGCCGCTCCCACTGCGGGTTGGTCAGCTCGGCATATCGCGTGGTGACGTTGCCGGGGCGTGGCTCGGTGCCGGCAAGCCGCACCTCGACGAGCTGGCTGGGTTCCTTGACCGGGAGCGATCGGAGGCGCACGGCGTCGAGCAACTGAAAGATCGCCGTGTTGGCGCCAATGCCCAGCATCAGCGAGAGAAGGGCCACCGCGGTGAACGCGGGGTTGCGTCGCAGCAGCCTCGCCCCATAGCGGAGGTCCTGCCAGACGGTGTCGACGACGGCGAGCGTGTTCATTTCGTAGATCTCCTCGCGGATTCGGAGCACGTTCCCCAGCTTGCGCTGCGCGGCCCACCGGGCCTCGTCTGGCGCCACACCGCGCGCGATGTACTCGTCGGTCTCGATCTCGAGGTGCGCCTCGAGCTCCCGGGCCCGTTCCTCGTCCCACCGGCTGCGTCGGAAGAAGCGCGTCCAACTCATGCGATCACTCTGTGGCGGGCTTGACGATGCGGTTGACGGCCCGCACGAGGGCATCCCAGCGGTCTTCCCGCTGGACGAGGTGCTTACGCCCAATCGGCGTGAGGCGGTAGTACCGCGCGCGACGGTTGTTTTCCGAGGTGCCCCAGAAGGACGCGATCCATCGCCGGTCCTCGAGGCGGTGCAGGGCCGGGTAGAGGGATCCGTATTCGACCTGCAGCACCTCGTCGGATCGGCGTTCGATGGCATGTGCGATGGTGTGGCCGTGGGCGGGGCCGAGGACGAGCGTCTTCAGGATGAGCAGGTCGAGCGTCCCCTGCAGCAACTCGCCTTCGAGCGCCGCACTTCCTCGTTTTGGCATGTGGACGATCCCACTCCAGTAGATTATCTTCTGAACCGACCGACTAAGAGATTAGACGAGGGAGCGAGAGAAAAGGATCACGCGTGTTCGAACAGGAGATGATCCAGCGACGAGTGTGGATCCGGCGGTGACGCTCCTGCGCGATTGAGAGGCGAGAGACGGGGTCTGGAGCGCCTACTTGAGTTCCTTCAGCCTTGCTGCGGCCGCGGCATGGCCAGGCGCGATCGCAATCGCCCGCGTGTAGCACTCGCGCGCCTTGTCCAGGTCGCCGCTCTGCCGATACGCGTCACCAAGACCGACCTGTCCATCGGCGGAACGGGGATAGCTGGCGGCTCGATACGCGAGGACCTCAAGCGCTTTGGCGAACTTCTTCTCGCCAAGCAGACTGTTGCCAAGGCTCTTGAGCGCGTCTTCGTCGATCTTGCCCGCAACGCCGAACCGCTCGAGACGACCGTCCACTTGGGCCCGGATTTCGGCGAAGTTGCTCTCGGTGAGTGGGCGGGTGATCTTCCAACCCTGGAACAATGCGCGTAGCCCTTCGACGAGCGCGTCCGGAGGAACGTGTTCGCCATTCTCGATGACCCGGAGTCGACAGGTGAGTCCGGCAGGCGCTTTGATGCTGATCGTCTCCTTGAGCGCGCCGTTCAGGCTCACCACCGTCGGGTAGTCGTGCTCTCCCATCACCAGAATCAACTCGCGCCTGCCACCCTTGAAGCTGCCTACCAGGTTGTCCCGCGCGGATCGAAACGACGGCACGGAGAGCGTCGCGCTCGTCGCGATGTACGCGTTGGCGAGATCGGGATTTCGAAAGAGAGCATGCACGGCGGTGAACCCGGTATTCGACGTCCCGTAGAGGATCCGATAGTCCTCGGTGCGGTAGGCCTTTGCCACGCGAGGAAGCAGTTCGTCGCGGACGAAGTCCAGGTACTGATTGGCGCGCCCCCCATCCTTGCTGCCGTCCGGGTACGAGACTTCTTCCGGAAAGATGTCCTTCGACCGATTGGTGTTCTTGATCCCGACGATGATGAACTCGGGAATCTCGCTCGACCAAGCCGCCTGCCGGACGCCGCCGATGACCCCTGAGTTGAAGTTGTGCTCGCCGTCCATCATGTAGATGACGGGGTACCTTTCGGTGGACTCGTTGTACCGATCGGGCAGCGAGACCCAGAACTCGCGTGGTTCGCCGACCTTCGCGGATATCAGCGTATCCACGCGGACGGGAAGGGGCAGAGACGGGCTTTGCGCATCGGTCGAAGCCTGACCGAGCATCAGAGCGGCAAAGACGAGGAATACGGTTCGACCGACCATCGGCATGACTCCTTTCCTATTTCCGAACGGAAATGTCTTTCGGGACCAATCTCCCGAGCATGATGTAGGTCGGCGGAACTCGAAAAGCGTCACTGCTTACGGGGAAGTCCGTCCCCGGTACTTCACGCACTCCAGCTTCTGCGATAAAGCCGAGGTTTCCATGGGTGTCAGGGAACACCTGGAATCTCACGCCCGCGCCGAAGAAGGTCGAATAGACGAGTCGACTCTTCTTGATGTCAACAACAGAGACGAAGAACCTCCTCTTGCCAAAGAACGTGTTGTTGAACGTCTTGTCGCAGACCGGGTACTGGGAATACAGGGCGTTCTCGGTGAGGGGGAAATCCGGCGAGTTCGTCTCTCCACTGAGCACGACGCGATCCTCATCCAGGAAGAACGCACTCCTGACGAAGTCGAATTGACTGCCTCCAAACAGCGTCGAGTATTCCACCTCCATGTTGTTGGAATTGAAGATCGAGATGAAGCCATCTCTCTCTCCCTTGGATTCCCTGAAATACGCGCGATCTGAGAGTGGAAGACTCTTGGTGTTCGTGCTGCCGTAGATCATCAGTCGACCTGGCCTGGTCCAGATGAGATCGCTTGAAAGATAGCTCCCTCCACCGATATAGCTGAGGTAGAGGAGAGCCGTTCCGCTGTCATTCACTTTCGCGAGGAACAGATCCATGCCGTTCTCGAATCCGCCCTTCTCGGCCAGTTCGACCTTCTTTCGAATGGCATTAGCGGTTGCCGGCAGATCGCTCGACGCCGTATAGCCTGAGACGTAGATGTTGTTGTGGTCGTCGAGCGCCACACCGGTGATGCCGTCCTGGTCATTGCCTCCGATCAGGGCAGAGAACAGGAGTCTGTTGCCATTTGCGCTGAGCTTGGCGAGGAACGCATCCTGACCCGCGCCTCTTCTGCTGATGGTTCCACCTGTGACAGGGAAGTCCGGCGAGAGTGTCGCTCCCGCAATGACGACGTTGCCCTGGAGATCGACGGCAATTCCCGTTGCTGTCTCCTGAGCACTTCCACCAATGAAGGTCGAGAAGACAAGGCCACTTCCAGATGGGTTGATCTTGGTCACATAGACGTCGCCACCCCAGTCCTTCTCTCCATTGAAACTGGTATCGTAGGCCCCGGCGGTGACGGGGAAGTCGGCGGAATGGGTTCCTCCGACCAGGTAGATGTACCCATCCTTGTCAACGGCCAATCCAGTGTGATGTTCCCTTTTCGTGCCGCCAATCAACGTGGCGAATACGATCGTGCCCTCGGGTGTGAACTTGGCCACGAAGGCATCCGCCTCTCCCTTGAGTTCTCTTTGGAACGCTCCTTCGGTGGTGGGGAAGTTCCTGTCCCTCGTGTTCCCCGAGATGTAGATGTATCCCTTGCTATCGGTCACGATATCGAAGGCCGCACCATATTGGTCTATGTGCGAAAGGTAGGTCGAGAACCCAATGGTGTATGCCATGCTGTCCGCCGGCCGACCGGTTTGAGCGAGCGCAGCTCCCTGTGCAAAGAAGAGTCCAACGAGAACAGCAGCAGTCTTTCTCAACATCACCTTCACCTGTTTCCACTTGTATTCGTCTTGCCGCAATGTCGCCGAGAACGATGGCGGCCCGCCCGGCTGTCAGCGGCAGATTGCACGTGCCGCGTTTCCTGGAAGTGTTCGGTAGTCACGTACCGAACGCATGCAAATTGTGACCGGACCGGGATTACCAGGGACGAATCGGCGCCTCGCCGGGTCGGGTCGTCGGTGACTTGGCGGAGACGGGGCGGGTGTTCGAATATGGGACGACCTGGTCCACCAGAGGACACATGGTGGCCCAGGCTGCGTCATTGATCTCCGGAATCGTGACGCGCAACTGGCGCGCGCTGGGCAAGGACGAGCCAAACGGAGCGTGTCCCCGGTGCCCCGACCGTGCGGCCGCCCTTGGCACGATCTTGGCTTGACTCCTGTGTAGCCGACTCCGCGCCATGCGAGTGGGCCATTGAACCAAATAGGCAGCAATCCCGTCGATGAGACTGAGATGGATATCCAACGCCCTGCATCCGTCGCCCGGGCCCGCCGCAACCGCCGCATCTCCTGGGCAGCGGTCGGCCTCATTGCGATAGCTTCGGTCACCGTGGTGCTAGCACGCCTGAAGCCGGCGGCACCCACCGTCGACCGGGCCGCGGTGTTGACCGACACGGTGAAGCGCGGCCCGATGGTCCGCAACGTCCGGGGTCTTGGCACACTGGTCCCCGAGGAAATCCGGTGGATCCCGGCCGAAACCGCGGGTCGCGTGGAACGGATTCTGATCCGGCCTGGCGCCCTGGTGAAGTCCGACACGATCGTCCTCGAGCTGAGCAACCCGTCGGAGGCGCAGGCGTTGGCCGAACTCGAAGGCCAGAAACGCGCAACCGAAGCCGAATTGACGACGTTGCGCGCCCGCATCGACAACGAACTGGTGTCGCAGCAGGCGATGGTGGTCTCGATCGACTCCGAGTTCCGGCAGGCGACGCTGCAGGCGACGGCCGACGCGGAACTGGCGAAAGAAGGACTCAAATCGAGTCTCGAGAACAAGCTCTCCGCGATGAAGGCCGAGGCGTTGAACTCGCGGGTCGAGGCGGAACGCAAGCGGCTGGCGCAGATGCAGGGGTCGGTGGACGCACAGCTCGCCGTGCAGCAGGCGGCGGTCGAACGCATGCGGACGCAGGTCGTGCTGAAGCAGTCCCAGGTGAACGCGTTGAAAGTGCGCGCGGGAATTGCCGGCGTGCTCCAACTCGTGCCTGTCGAGGTGGGGCAGCAGATGGCACCCGGCGCGAACCTCGCCCGCGTCGCCAATCCGAGCCGCCTGAAGGCCGAACTCAAGATCCCGGAGACGCAAGCGAAAGACGTGCAGATTGGCCTCATCGCGTCGATCGACACGCGCAACGGACTCATTACGGGTCGCGTAGTCAGAATCGACCCGGCTGTTGTCGGCGGAACCGTCACCGTGGACGTGTCGCTGGAGGGTGAGCTGCCGAAAGGCGCGCGGCCCGACTTGAGCGTGGACGGGACCATCGAGATCGAGCGGCTGGCCAACGTGCTCTTCACGGGTCGCCCCGCTCTGGGTCAGGAGAACAGCACCATCACGCTGTTCCGGATCGGCCCCGACGGCGTCACGGCCGAACGGGTCAAGGTCACGCTCGGGCTTGCGGCGGTCAACACCGTCGAGATTCGCGGCGGCCTGAAGGAAGGCGATGTGGTAGTGCTTTCCGATACGTCGGCCTGGGATACCGCCGATCGGATCAGGCTCAAATAGGAAAGAATGTGGCCGGCAAAGACGGCCGGCTCTGACGCAGGCAACCATTCTGGAAGGGACCACGACGATGAGTGCGACCGCAGAACCGCTGATCAGGCTGGAGGGCGTAACCAAGGCCTTCTATACGGACGAAGTCGAAACCCACGCGTTGTCGGGCGTCCACCTCGAGATCAAGCGGGGCGAGTATGTGGCCATCGCGGGACCGTCGGGCTGCGGCAAATCCACGCTGCTCTCGATTCTGGGCCTGCTCGATACTCCGACCGCTGGCACGTATACGCTCAACGGTCATGCGGTGTCCGAGCTGAACCTGGCGCAGCGGGCCCGCATCCGCAATCGCGAGGTGGGATTCATCTTCCAGAGCTTCAACCTGATTGGCGATCTCACGGTGTTCGAAAATGTTGAGCTGCCGCTGACGTACCGCGGCATGGCCGCCGCCGAACGGAAGACGCGCGTCACCGCCGCGCTGGAGCGGGTAGGGATGGCGCATCGCGCGCGTCACCTGCCGAGCCAGCTCTCTGGCGGTCAGCAGCAGCGTGTCGCAGTGGCTCGGGCCCTGGTTGGCGAGCCGGCGATCCTGCTGGCCGACGAGCCGACGGGCAACCTCGACTCGCGCAACGGCGAAGCCGTCATGGAATTGCTGACCGAGTTGCACCGCGGGGGCGCGACCATCTGCATGGTGACGCACGACTCGCGGTTTGCGCGCAGCGCCGACACGACGGTCCATCTGTTCGACGGGCGCGTCGTGGACGAGAGCGTCGAGGCGACCGTCTAGACCGATCAGGTTTCCGGCCCTGCCCTGAGCTCACCCGAGTTGAAACCTGCGACTTGTCACGCGATTCCCAGATGAGCCGAGTCGAAGGGTAGAATAGGCCGCGCCGATCATCATGCTGACCCCGCAAGACTCGCCGCCCCGCGTACTGATTGCCGACGACGTACCCGACGTGCTGGAGGCGCTGCGCCTGCTTCTCAAGGGCGAGAAGTTCCAGGTCGTCACGGCCACGTCTCCCGATGCGGTGATTGCCCAGATTAGCGACAGTGACATCGACGTCGTGTTGATGGACCTGAACTACACCAGGGACACGACCTCTGGACAGGAAGGCCTCGATCTTCTTGCGCGGATCAAGGCGATTGATCACACCGTTCCCGTGGTCGTCATGACCGCCTGGGGCAGCGTCGATCTTGCCGTCGAGGCGATGCGCCGGGGGGCTCGGGATTTCCTGCAGAAGCCATGGGACAACGATCGCCTGCTGGCCGTGTTGCAGACGCAGATCGAGCTGGCGCGCGCCCTCAGGCGCAGCGTGCGGCTCGAGGCCGAAAACGAGGTGCTGCGGGCTCAGCCCCGGCCGACGCTGGTGACGGCCTCGCCCGCCATGGCGCCGGTCGTGCGGACGATCGAACGCGTGGGGCCGTCCGACGCCAACGTGCTCATCACCGGCGAAAACGGCACGGGCAAGACCCTGGTGGCCCAGGCGCTCCATGCAGCGTCCAGTCGCGCCGGGCGCGCGATGGTGACCGTCAATGTGGGCGGGCTGCCCGAAGGCGTGTTCGAATCGGAACTGTTCGGCCATGTGAAAGGCGCGTTCACCGACGCGAAGACCGATCGCGTGGGACGCTTCGAACTGGCCGACGGCGGGACGCTCTTTCTCGACGAGATCGCCAACCTCGGCATGGCGCAGCAGGTGAGGCTGCTCCGTGTGCTCGAAACGGGCGAGTTCGAACGCGTCGGCTCGTCGCGCACGCGGCGAGTCAGCGTGCGGATTATCGCGGCCACCAACGCGGAACTTGGCGACAGTGTCGCGGCGGGATCGTTTCGCCAGGACCTGCTGTTCAGATTGAACACGGTGGAAATTCGGGTGCCGCCGCTTCGAGAGCGGCGCGAAGACCTCGCTGCGCTGGCCACCCTGTTTCTGCAGCAGCACGCCCGCCGGTATCGGAAGGCCGTGACGAGCTTCGACGCCGGTGCCCTGCAGACGCTCTCTGAGCATCACTGGCCCGGCAACGTGCGGGAACTCGACCATGCGGTCGAACGGGCGGTCCTCATGACGCCGGGGCCGTTGATCCGGGCGGCCGACCTCAGCCTCAAGCCCCCGAAGGACGGCGTGACGCGCCTCGAGGAGATGAGCCTCGAGGAAGTCGAGGCCTTCCTGATCAAGAAGACCCTGGCCCGCTACGACGGCAACGTCAGCCTCGCGGCCAACACGCTTGGCCTCAGTCGCAGCGCGCTGTACCGACGGTTGCAACGCTACGGGCTATGAGCGATCCCGAGCCGCGGCGCCGCAGGCTCAAGTACGAACGTCGCATCCTGCTGATGACGATGGCCGGCGGAGCCCCATCGGTCGCGGTGGCTGTCCTGCTGATGTGGTCCGCCGGCGCCTCCGCCAGAGTGATCGTCACGGCGGCGCTCGCCCTCGGCCTCTGCTGGATCGGGTGTGCGTTCGCCGTCAGGCGGGCGGTGGTGTTTCCGCTCCAAACGCTGGCAAACCTGCTGGCGGGACTCCGGGAGGGTGACGCGTCGCATCGCGCGCGCGGAGCCGAGGCGGGCGACGCGCTCGGCGAAGTCATGATCGAGGCCAACGGCCTCTCCGCCGTGATCCGGGAACAGCGCCTCGGCGCGAGAGAAGCGACGGCGCTGCTGCAGCGGGTGATGGCCGAGATCGATGTGGCGGTCTTCGCGTTGGACGCGGAACGTCGCGTCAAGCTCGTCAACCATGCCGGCGAACGAATGCTGGGCCGTTCCGCAGAACGGCTGATCGACGCAGGCGTCGATGAGGTGGGACTCGCGTTGTGCATGGATGCCGACCCCGCGGTGTCGATGCCGATTTCAATTCCCGGCCACCCGGGTCGCTGGGAAGTGCGCCGAAGCGGCTTCAGACTGGGCGGTCTGCCGCACACGCTCCTCGTCCTCACCGACGTCAGCCGGTCGCTGCGCGACGAGGAGCGGATGGCGTGGCAGCGGTTGATGCGCGTGCTCGGTCACGAGATCAACAACTCGCTGGCGCCGATCAAGTCCATCGCCGGCAGCCTCGCGACGCTCGTCGCGCGCGCCTGGGGTCAGGAAGACTCGCGCGACGACATGAGGCGCGGCCTCGAAGTGGTGGCATCGCGCGCGGAATCGCTCGGGCGCTTCTCGTCCGCCTACTCACGCCTCGCCGGTCTGCCGCCTCCGCGCCGCCGGCCCATCCTCCTCGCCTCGATCGTCGCCCGCGTCGTCAACCTGGAGCGACGGCTTCCGGTGACACTGGTCGAAGGGCCCGAGGTGACGATCGATGCCGATCCCGATCAAATTGAACAGCTGCTCATCAACCTCCTGAAGAACGCGGTCGAGGCGTCCATCGATTCGTCGGGCGGTGTCAGCCTCAGATGGACGCGAGCCGATGGACAGGTCGAGGTGCTGGTCGAAGACGAAGGTCCGGGACTGGCCCAGACGGCCAATCTCTTTGTGCCGTTCTTCACAACGAAACCGGGCGGGTCGGGCATCGGTCTGGTGTTGGGCAGACAGATTGCGGAGGCGCACGGCGGGTCGCTGGTCCTCGAGAACCGGCAAGACCGGACCGGCGGCATCGCCCGCTTGCGTCTCCCCACGATCAAAACAATCTGAGAGGCAGAGATGCGGTGACGACACTGCGCTGCGAATGACGCGAGTCCTCAGACGGTGGCCCCGGCTCTGCTAAACGGTACGAAACGGGTCGAGGATCTTCCTGTCAGCCCAATAAATGTTTCCATCGTCTCCGCAAAAGAACAGATATTTTCCGTCCGGCGAGAGCGAGGGAAATCTGCCCGGGATCTGACTGACCCTTTGCGGGGCCGACCACGTGCCATCGCTCTTCCTGAAACTGACATGGATGAACATCTCTTCCTTGTCGCCGTTGAGGGGACGGTTCGAGGAAAACAGCAGGAAGGACTCATCGGGTGAGACATAGGGCGTGTAGTCGATCGCGTTTGGACGGTTGATGGCCTCGCCCAGGGGTGTGACGTCTGCATAGCCGTCGGCCGCATATCGGGCCCCGAAGATTCCGGTATTCCAAATCTTCGTCTTCATCTGCCCGGAGTAGTACGCCCGACCCGATCTAGTGAAGGAGGAACTCCCGTTCGGAACGAAGCCGTCAGCGCGAGCGGTACTCCATCCAGCATCTGTCTTCTCGACGTACTTCCTGACCCAGCCGTCTCCGGTATTGACACTGAAGAACAACTTCTTCCCATCCGGCGAGAACACGGCCGCTTGGGTGTTTCCATCTTTGGCAAACGGCGGCGGCTGCGGAGCCGACCATTTTCCGCTGACATTCTTCATGGACAGGATCTGCGTGGAGAACGTCTTCATGTCGACGGTGTTCCAGAACATCTCCCGACCGTCGGGGGAGATTTCCAGACGGCTGTGGATATTCCCTTTGGAAATGACTCCCGGAGCAAAGATGACAGGAGTCGTGCCAGGCGGATTCTGGCCCAGGTAAGACCCCGCCTCGGGAGTGGTTTGAGAGTGGCCGATCGAAGCCACAATCAAGAGGGGCAAGAGCAGAAGAGTCGTTGTCTTCGATTGACGTGCCGTGGCGACAAAGAAATTGTTCCGAGTGCCGGTCATCGCAACCACCTTTCACTCCCCTGAATCACCGTTGGATCCTCCGCGCGTCGAGTAGTAGAGTTTGGCACCCGAGTAGTCAGGGGCGCCGACCGACACGAACAACTGCGTTCCGTCGGGAGAGAACGCCGTGCCTGCCACCCACCGACTGATCGACGTCAGAATCTCAGGAGCAAAAGGCACCGGCGTGTTTCCTGGCAGTGTCTGGCCGAAGTAGATCCCCTTGAGGCGCGTCTTGAACGTCCCGACGGCTGGCTGAGTGGCCTGTCCGGAGACTGGGACTGGCCTGCCTGGACCGAAACCCCTGCCTGGGCGGGGCGGGTGCCGGCCACGAGCAGCGTCGCGAGGCAAATGACGGAACCGCATTTCATGGATGACCTTTCGGTAAAAGACGCGTCCATCCAAGCCTAAGCACTCCGCCGCGGGGCTTCAGGTCATTTGTGACCAACCTCGGACCGCGCGGGACCGATCGTGACCTTGCAGGGATGAATCCGCGTCATCGTGGGAGCGGCGGGTTCTCCCACACGCAATGGGATGTATCGAGAGGCGGCGGGCGCGAGTCCAGCCGTGTACGGCGTTCCGGTCGCTGCGGCGTCCCTAGAGTCCGTCGCGACGACAGGCCCACCATTCGCCGGTCGGCGCCTACCCGAGAAAGGGATCGAACACCTTCACGCCGGCCCGTTGGAAGTCCCGGGTGTTGTGCGTCACCACGGTGAGACCGTGATGGAGCGCCGTCGCCGCAATCATGCTATCCAGCAGCGGAAGGGACTGGCCTTTCCGCTTCAACTGGGCCACCAGGCGGGCCCACCGCAGGCTCACGCCTGCGTCCCATGGCAAACAGTCGATCACCTGGACGACAGACTCGAACCACGCTTCCAAAGCCGCCCGCTTTCGACCAGCCGGGTACCCGAGGACGCCGACACTCAACTCGCCGAGCACCACGGCATCCACGACGACTTGCCCTTCGTGGGAGGTCAGCCACTCCACGACCCTGGGATCGGGAGCGGGCTTAGTCGGCTCGCTCAGGACATTGGCATCAACCAGATACATCATCGTCGTCCAGGCGTCGCGACGTCATCGGTGGTCTCGCTGCGATCCATCGGTCGGAACCGGCCCTTGACCGGACAGGCGAGCAGCAGCCTCACGAGTCCCGCATTGCGCCGCCGCGCCAGGCGCGTCAACCGGTACTCCCCGCGCTCGACGCGTTCGATGTCGAACCGTTCGCCGGGACGGATGTCGTCCCGTTGGCGAAGCTCCGCCGGCAGCACCACCTGGCCTCTACTGGACATCGTCGTCGTCATGGCATGTAAGATAACGTCTTACCTTCGGCTCGTCAAGGCAACGCGGCATGCAGATGCCTGGTGAAACGCCAGCCGAGAGTCTCGACTCCGTGACTGGTCCATACTCCCACCGAGATGCCTCGAGTTCCCGTCGCTCATCGTGCTGGCGCCGTGGCAACCCTCTCCGCCATGGCCCTGCTGGAGTGAGCCGTTACTTCTTCCGGCCCAAGATCTTCTCCATTTCGTCCATCACGCGGTTCATTTTCGCCATGCACAGCTCGAACGGCCCGGAGGCCGCCATATCGACGCCCGCCTTCTTCAGCAGGGCGATGGCATAATCCGACCCGCCCGCGGAGAGGAAATCGAGGTATTTCCTCGTCGCCGCTTGGTCACCGCTCAAGACCAGCTCCGACAACGCCGCCGAGGCCGTGAACGCCGTTGCGTATTGATAGGCATAAAAGCCGGAGTAGAGCTGCGGAATAACCATCCATTCCGATTGGACGCCGTCATCCACGACACAAACGCCCTGATCGTGACCATAGTACTTTTTCGTGATCGCCGCATAGAGGTTGTTCAGCGTGTCGCCCGTGATCTGTTCGCCTTTTTCCGCCATCTCATGGATGCGCAGCTCAAACTCCGATATCAGCGTCGCCCGGAAGATCTTGATGGCGAAGCCGTCCAGGTAGTTGCCGAGCATCGAGAGCCGGGCCCCATCGTCTCCGCTCTGCTTCAGCATGGAATCAACCAGCAGCGCTTCATTGAACGTGGAAGCGACTTCCACAACGAACCTCGGGCAGGCGGCCGTCGCGAACGGTTGGCGAGCATTCGAGAGATGACTTTGCAGGGCATGACCGAGCTCGTGAGCCAATCCGCTCATGTCGTCGTACTTCCCGCCGTAATTGATCATGACGTAGGGATGGACATCATAGGCCCAGCCATTGGCGTATCCGCCCGAGCGCTTGCCTTCGGTCGGATAGACGTCGATCCAGCGGTCGGTAAACGCTTTCTTAGCCGCCGCCCCATAGGCATCACCGAGCGGCCGGAACGCCGCCAGAAGATGATCCCGCGCTTCCTCGAAGGTGTAAGACCGGGCGACGTCCGCCACGAGCGGCGCGGGAAGGTCGTAATAGTGCAGTTGGTCCAGGCCGAGAATTCTCTTCCGGAGTTTCAAATAGCGATGCAGGGTGCCCAGGTTCTCATTCACGTTGGCGACGAGGCCGCGGAACACCTGGCTGGGGATGTTGTCTCCATCCAGCGAGCTTTCGAGGCAGGAGTTGTACTTCCGCGCCTTCATCTGGAAGAGATCCTTCATGACCTGGGCGTTCAGGAGAGCGCCGAACGTGCGGCGATAATCATTCAGCTTTCCCATATACGCCGCCAGCGCCGTCTTTCGGTCTTCGCGGTTCGGCGATCTTCGCTCCTGAGAGAACCCGGATGGATCGAGCTTCACCCGCCTCCCGCCACTCAGGGTCACCTCGGGGTACGGGAAGTCCGCGTTGATCAGCAGGTCACGAATGCCGGACGGCGCAGCCGCCATCAATTCCGCGTCGGCGATGATCTTCTCTTCCCCCTCCGTGCCGGTGTGCGCGTGGCGGCGAAGAATGTCGTCCAAGTAGTGACGGTACGTGTCGCGTCTCTCATCGTTCTTGAGGAACGATTGAACTTTGGCGGGATCGATCGCCAGAATCTCGGGCTCGATGAAGGCGGCCTTTTCTCCAAACGCCGCGCCCAATTGGTTCAACTCCTGCTGGAGCGCCGCGGACGATGGGACGCGCATGTCCTGATCCAGACGCAAGTTCGCGTAAGTAAACAGCCGCGCGAATTCCTTGTTGAGATGCCCGACGAGATCGAGACATCCCAACAGCCGGTCGGCCGATTTGTTCAATGTGCCCTGATACTTCTCGAGACCAGGGAGTTCATTGGCGAACTTCTGTTTGGCTTCCTTCCAAGCCGCATCGGACGGATAGATATCGGCGAGGTTCCATTTATAGGGATCGGAGATCTTTCCACGGTCACGTTCCTGCGGCGTCGGTGTCATGGGCGCCCACGCCGCCAAACAGAGAAACGACAGAGTCGACACGAGGAAGGAACGCATGCCACCACCTCACGCGGAATTCGATCAGATGCATCATGTCACGGACCGGGCCGAGAGCCAGAAGGTCGACTCATACTCTTCGCTCATCGACTGGCATGGATGACCTTTCGGTGAAAGACGCGTCCATCCACGCCTAAGCACTCCGCCGCGGGGCTTCAGGTCATTTATGACCAACCCCGGTTCATTGATCGATGTATCCAGGAAACCTCTCTTGAGAAGAGGCACCATTACTCCCCGGCAGGAGCTGACCGAAGCAGGTCTCCTTGAGGCGCGTCTTGAACGTCCCGATGGCCGGCTGGGCAGCCCTTCCGGAAACCTGGAAGTGTTCTGTCCGGGCCTGAGGCCATGCCAGAGCAGGGCGGGCACCGACGACGAGCAGAGTCGCGAGACATATAACGGCACCGTACCTCATGGATGGCCTTTCGACGAAGGAAGTGTCGATCCAAGCGTAGGCACGCCCGGGAAGCGATTCACGTCATTTGTGACCAACGTCTGTTCGCGCGGGATAGATCGTGACCTTCCAGTGGCGAATCCGCTTCACCGCCGGAGCGCGCGTCGGCTCCAGTAAGGCCAGAGCCAACGAGCACGTGTGCCGCGGTCGAGGATGAGGAAGCACGGGTCGGGTTGCATCCGCATGCACATGCATGTATTCTGTCGAGTGAGGCTGGGACATATGCGGACGACCATCGAGCTCAAAGACGAATCGAGGGCGCGACTGCTGGACATCGCCGCCAGGCGGGGCGAAAAGGGCTTCTCGGCCCTCATCAATGAAGCCGTCGACCAGTACCTCGAAACAGCTGCCGCCGACGCTCAGCGGCGACGCGCGGCCCTCGGATTGCGCGGGCAGCTCGGGCGGGATGACGCGCGGCACTTGCGGGCGGCGACACAGGCACTCCGGGAGTCGTGGAGATGAGCATCATCGCTGACACCGACGTGCTGATCGACTACCTCCAGGGCGCCGAACCCTCGGCTGCCCGCGTCGCGCTCGAACTCGAGTACGGGGGCCTGGCGACCACCGCCGTGTCGCGATTCGAGTTGATGGCCGGGGCGCACAGCGTGCGGCAGCAGAAACTCGTGCGGGCACTGCTCGACGCCGTCCCGGCGCTTCCGCTCGACGGCGCGAGTGCCGACCGCGCCGCCGACGTGCGTCGAACTCTCGAAGAACAGGGGACGCCCATCGGCATGGGCGACAGTTTGATAGCCGGCATCGTCCTCGCGAACCACGGCGTGTTGCTGACGCGCAATACCAAGCACTTCGAGAAGGTTCGTGGCCTCCGCATTTCGGGACGACAGGAGGAGTGACCGCGTCTCGATGGCCGATACGGCGACCACGTAGATCGCGTTCCCTTGCGGCGTGTGGCGCGTGAAGAACAGGTACTTGCCGTCGGCCGACAGGTGAGCACCGTACTCATCGCAAATGCCTCGCGCGGGTGAGTTGTTGGGCAGGCACTTCTCTATCGCTTCCTCAGCGTCTCCAGCAAACTATCACATCGAATCCAGTGGATATCGACTCGGGTGAAATCGGAGGAACGCGAATAGAACAGAGGAGAATTCAGTGGCCTCCCGAGACTGCGACAGGCGCTTGCGGCGTCGGTCTTCGACCGAACCGTGTCTCATGGATGGCCTTTCGAAGAACGAAGTCTCCACCCAAGCCTAGGCACTCCGCCGCAGGGTTTCACGTCATTTGTGACCAATCAGGTACGACGCGGGACAGATCGTGACCTCGCAGGGGTGAATCTTCCGCTGTGTGCTCTACCTGAGTTTCGGATCGACGCAGTTTCCTCTCGCTCGTGTCAGTCAAGGTCGCACTCGCGCGTGCCTTTCGGCACGCGTCCGGCACGTGTCCATCCCGCATTCTCCCTATTCGGTCACATTTCGGCTGCACCTTCGCGATGGGTGCCGGAAGATCGAAGTACGGGCGAGTCACGTCGCAGGCGCTACTTCGCAGCGACGGTGGAACCTTCCAAGACGTCCAGCGCCTAAGACGCTGGCGCCGTGCAAGCTGGCACTGGGCGCTCAGCCACGACCAGCCCGCCGAGTGCACCGACGAGGAGATTTCTGATGCGACGAATGACATTGGTTGCGGCGAGCCTGTGCATGGTGGCCGCGGCCGAGTCCCCGCTTCTGGGGCAGACGACCGACACATTGAAGAAGCTGAACGCTGTCCTAGCCTCCTCCTGCTACAACAGCCCAGTCCTTCATCTCTCCGCCGACGGTACCGTTGTTCGAAAGGATGCTGACGGCGGGACGATGACCTTCAAGCTCGCGGAGATCGGTAGCATGACGGTCGATGCGGACAGCGAAGCCCACGTGCTGCTGAAGTGCAAGGCGGACGCGGAGTGCATCGAACGGGTCGTGGCGCCTGGCGCGACCAAGACGTCGATGAAGCTGCTCGCGTTCAGCATCAACTCGCTGGAGGTGGGCGACTCGGCGCTGCGCCTCTTCCAGGAGCTCAAGGCGCCAGTCGTGAAGACCGCCGTGAAGACGCGTCCAATGTCCTCGGCGTATTCAACGATCTGACCGAGATCAGTCGGATCGTGCACCGATACGGGGCACGCCTGCTGGTGGATGCGGCGCAGTTGGTCGCCCACCGCAAGGTTGCGATGGAGAGCAGCGGCATCGACTATCTCGCCTTCTCCGCCCACAAGGCGTACGCCCCGTTCGGCACCGGAGTGCTGGTGGCCAGAAAGGGGCTTCTCAACTTCAGCCCCGCCGAGACGGAACTGATCCGGTCGTCAGGCGAGGAGAACGTCGGGGGTATTGCTGCGCTCGGCAAGGCGCTCGTGCTTCTGCAGCGGATCGGCCTGGACGTGATCCAGGAGGAGGAGCAGGCTCTGACCGCGCGAGCATTGCTCGGCATGGGGCGGGTCCCTGGCCTCAAGATCTACGGGATAGCGAACCCGGGGTCGTCTTCGTTCGTCCACAAGGGCGGTGTCATTCCCTTCGACCTGAAGGGCGTCATCTCACACAACGTGGCTCGGAACCTGGCCGCGCGCGGAGGGATCGGCGTGCGATCCGGCTGCCACTGCGCTCATCTGACGGTCAAGCGCATGCTCGGCGTGCCACCATGGGCGGAGCGGCTTCAGGGCGTGATCCTGACCGTCCTCCGTCGTTTCGAGCTTCCCGGCGTTGTCCGGGTGAGCCTGGGCATCGAGAACAGCGAAGAGGACGTGGACACGCTGATTCACGTGCTGAGCGGTATCGCGCGGCAGCCGAAGGGCGGGCCTTCCAAGAAGAAGGCCCGGCAGCAGATGGACGAATTCTCTGAGGCTGCGGCCCAGAGAGTCTACTGCTGACCGACGACGCGAAGATCGTGTCCGAGGTGCATGGTGGGACTACCGCAGGATCTTGGTCAGCACGTGGTGGTATTGCTGGCCCACCGGGATCTTCGTCCCGTTGCGGGTCAGCAGAATCCAGCCGCCCTTGGTCCAGGGTTGCGCCTCGCGCACCTGCCCGAGGTTGACGATCCAGGAGCGGTGGACGCGGAGGAAGCGTTGGGGATCGAGCCGCGTCTCGACGGCTGAGAGGGTGCTGCGCAGGAGGTGGCTCGCGCGCTCGCATTGGATGCGGACGTAGTTGCCGGTGGCCTCGAGGCAATGGATGTCTGATGTCGGCACGAGGACGTACCGTTCGCGTTCGCGCACCACCAGATGCGGCCTGACCGACTGCCGGCGCTCGTGCATCTCGAGCATGGCCTGGATGCGCTCGTCGAGTTCGTCCCGGTTCGGCCGTCGCACGAGTTCGCGCACCCGGCCCAGCGATTCGGAGAAGCGCTCCGGGTCGATCGGCTTGGTCAGGTAATCCAGGGCGTGCAGCCGAAAGGCCTCGAGCGCGAACTGATCGAACGCCGTAACGAAGATGATGATCGGCAGCGGGCCCTCGTTGCGCCAGACCTCCGCCACTTCCAATCCACTCAGCCCCGGCATCTGGATGTCCAGGAAGACCACATCGGGAGTCAACTTCCGCACCGCCTCCAGCGCCGAGGGCCCGTCAGCCACTTCGCCCACGACCTCGACGTCGGCGTGGTCGGCCAGCAGCGTGCGCAGCCGCTCTCTCACCAGCGGCTCGTCATCGACGATCAGGGATCGAATCATGTGCGTTGCTCGCGAAGAGGAATCTGGATCGTCGCGCAGAAGCCACCGTGTGGCGACGTGTCGATGCTCAATGTGGCCCTCTCACCATAGATGGCAGCGAGGCGCTCCCTTGTGTTGCTGATGCCGAGGCCGTGACGCAGAGGAACAGCCGCACCCAGTCCGTCGTCCTCGACCGTCAGAAGCAGCGATGAACCGTCGGATCCGGCTCCGATCTTCAATCGGCCTGGACCGACCTTCGCGGAAAACCCATGGCGAATGGCATTGTCCACGAGCGGAAGCACGATCAGGCTGGGCACCTGGACGTCGAACAGGGAGTCGTCCACGTTCCATTCGACGTGCAGGCGCTCTCCGAATCTGACCTGCTCGATTTCCACGTATTTCCGGGTCAGGTCCAATTCCGTCCGCAGGCTCAGGGTCTGGCTGGACGCGTCGTCGAGCATCGCGCGCAGCAGGGAGGACAGGCGGACGAGAAGCTTGTCAGCGGTCCCGGGATCACGATGGAGCAAGGTCGAAATCGCCTGAAGCGCGTTGAAGAGGAAATGTGGATGAAGCTGGCGCTGCAGCAGCGCGAGGCGGGCTTCGCTAAGCTGACGAGCGAGCCGCCCCGCTTCGATCTCCTCCTGCTGCCGGGCCTGTGCATGCTTCATGGCCGCGGACCCGAGGAGGATCACGAAGTAGACGAAAGGGACGTTGAGGAAGCCGCCGACCAGATTCATTGTTGTCGGGATCAAGGCAGTGAGTTGGGACACATTCCACCCCGACTCGCTGCACTTCCAGATCAGACTGATGGTGCGCAGGATGAGCCAGTACGGGACGAAGACCAGGACCATGCCGAGCATGTGCGCGCCCAGAAAGCCCCCCGCGCCGAGCCGTTTGCTCTGGATGCGCCTGTCGAGGGCGAGGACCATCGGGGTGAGAAAGGCCCAGGGCATCAGGCCTCCCACCTCGGTCAGAACCAGCTTCTGCCAGGGCAGGCCCGCCAGCAGTCCCTGGAGGATCCAGGCCAGGGCCAGGCTCCCGAAGACCACGAGACGGAATCCCAGCCGGTCCCAGGACAGGAGAAAATCCGGCACGCGCCGGGTGTTGGTCGCCGAGTCGGCCATCATCATCGAACCTGCCGGAACAACTCTACGGCATTCTCCCCGGTTCGTGTCACGGTGCCGGGACTATTTGTCAAGGGACCATCTCGACGCGCCGTTCCGGATCGCGCTGGGTGAAGGCGGCGGCTACGACAACGTGACCTCGAAGACGCACCGCTTGCTCCCGCCGAGTTTCGACTCCTTGAGTGTCGCCTTGACCGGTCTTCCGAAGACGCTCTCGAACGATTCCTTCTGATACCCCACCGAGCAGTTGCAGAAGAAGGGCAGTGTTCGCTTGGCGTCCACCAGCGGGCAGCTGCATTCGCCTTCAGCCACCGCAACGGTGATGATGCCCTTCTCCTTGTCCCACGAGAACTCGGTGCCCCAGTTCTTCCTGGCCGTGGCGAAATACCCTTCGGGATCGCCCTTGAACTTGGCGGCGAGTCCGCCCAGCTTGGCGCATTCCCGGCCCGTCTTCTCGAGGATCTCCGCGCACGCGGGCGCCGTCGGTCCGGCGGCCATGAAGCCGACCATCTTTGACACCTGATAGCGGGCGAATGCCAGGCGCTGGTCCGGGGCCTGAGCCGTTGTGGCCGCCAACACCTCGGATGGGTCGAGCACGCTCAGCACGCATCCGCACACCCCGAGCCCGCACGCGCTCTTCAGAAACTCTTTTCGATCCATTTCTCCTCCTTCCCGAGCGTTGTTGTCCGCCGCTCGGTGATTCGCTAGGAGGATTGTCTGGACTCCGTGACCCCAACGCAGCCCAAATGTGACGGGCGCGGGAAAAGAGGGGATGAAACCACTACCGCGCGACCTTGCTCAGGATCGTGATGCGAACTTCGTTGCCCGTATCCGCGAGTTCCACTTCCGGCGCATTCGTAGTCGCCCAGCCGGTCGCGTGCCTTCCGGCACGCGGCTGGCGCGTGTTCATCCTGCGTTCTCCTGATTCGGTCACATTTCGGCTGCATCTCCGCCCTGGGTGACGGACAATCCAGGGACGGGCGAGCCACGTCGCAGGCGTTTCTTCGCGGCGACGGGCGATTCTTCCGCGGCGCTCCGCGACGGGCAGCCCGCCGAGTAAACCGATAAGGAGGTATCCGATGCGCCGAATGGCATTGATTGCGGCGAGTCTGTGCATGGTCGCCGCGGCCGGGTCCCCGCTTCTGGGGCAGACGGCCGACACGTTGAAGAAGCTGAACGCTGTCCTCGCCTCCTCGTGCTACAACAGCCCAGTCCTTCAGCTCTCCGCCGATGGTACCGTTGTCCGAAAGGATGCCGGCGGCGGGATGATGACGTTCAAGCTCGCGGACATCGAGAGCATCACGATCGATAACGACCGCGGAGCCCATGTGTTGCTGATGTGCAAGGCGGGCTCGGCGTGCATCGAACGGATCGCGGCGCCTGGCGCGACCATGACGTCGATGAACCTGCTCGCATTCAGCATCAACCCGTTTGAGTTGGGTGACTCAGTGCTGCGTCTCTTCCAGGAACTCCACGCGTCCATCGTGAAGACGCGCGGGTGATTGCGCCGAATCGTACCTCCCGAAGGACTACGAGGCGGATGCCGTCAGGAAGTGGCCGCTCGTGATCTACCTGCACGGAGGCTCGGACAGAGGGACCGATCTGAAGAAGCTGTACTCATCCGGGATTCCCGATCAGGTCTACAGGGGACGGGAGTTCCCGTTCATCATGCTCGCCCCGCAATGTCCGGAGCATCTCAGGTGGTCGACAGATGACTGGTTCGAGAACTTCTACAAGGAAGCGGCCGCCAGGTACAGGATTGACGCCGACCGGATCTACCTGACCGGGCCGAGCCTTGGCGGCTCGGGCACTTGGTACATCGCCGCACGGTATCCCGGGACGGTCGCGGCCATCGCCCCGATCAGCGGATTCACGAGCCATCTGGACTACATCGACAAGAACATCGACAAACTGGTGGACATGCCTATTTGGGCCTTCCACGGGAAGCTGGACACCGTCGTCCCGTTCGGAGAAACGGAGCGAATCGTCACCAGGCTGGAGGGAAGGAACCGGATTCTGAGATTCTCGGCCGAACCCGACATCGGCCACTCAATCCACTGGCAGATCTATCCGGGCCGGGAGATCTACGACTGGTTGCTCCGATACGACAGGAAATCGAGAAAGTGATGGCCCGCGCCCGCGAGCCGCGATTCTTACCAGGCCGCGTCATACGACCGGGGCGTCCAGGCCGATACGGACGAACTCCCGTGCCCCGGGGATTCGCGCCTCGAGCCCGGCCGCGAGAGTGTTGAGCATCTGGATCAGGTGCCGGCAGATCTTACCGTGCGAGACGCCAGCCAGCTTTTCCAACGCGGCGCGGGAGCGATCGATGCTGATGAGCGCGATCTTCGCAGAGCCTTGCGCATCCTCCAGCTCGCCGAGGATACCGCGATCGGCCCGCGCGGCGGCCACGAGCGCATGACCAGCTCGTGCCGCGAGAAAGACGTGGTACCAGGCGAGCACTTCTTGGGGACATGGCGGCCGGCCAAGAACACCCGACGCGGGCGGTCTCCAGCCTGTTCTGGTCAAGAGGAACGCGGCACCGACGGCGAACTGATTCGCAGTACGGACCATCTCCTCGTCAGCGAGGATGGGCTGGTATTCTCGCTTGGCGTCTCCGGCCAACACGGCATCGAGGCCACGCGTCGTATCGCCGTCCGCCGCCGCGACCTCGCGCGTGAAAGCGATCAGGTCCTTCCTGTCCATAGGGGCGGCGGCTCCGCGCCGCGCCTCCCATTCCCGCTTGACGCGATGGGACGCGCATCGGGCTGTGACACGGCAGTACTCGCACCAGTCGTCGCAATACTTGTAGACGCCTCGAATCTCTTTCACCGAAGAACTGGCGGTCATCGTGGCTGTCGACATGGTTCCTCCTCGAATGAGTGCTGCAGTGGCCACCAGCGGCATGCAGTCCGCCCGTGCAGAAAGCACCGAGCGTGCCATCCCGGAATCCTGGGACAGGCGGAGGATCGTCATGAGCCGAGATGCAGGAATGATCAACGTGGCCGGGGCCTGACGCCGCACGCTGGTGCGTCTCCTGCACACTCAAGTTGATCGTCCCGCGGGGAAGGATGGCAGAAATCTCAATCGGGAGGTCTGCGAGCGGTGGCAGAAACTGCCAAGACAGCACGGCGATCCGACACCGCTCTCTTCATCGCGTGAGCCCAGTCCCGCTCCGGTCGCGGAGGACCCGTCTGGATCTTCTTCGACAATGCCATCCCTGTCGCGCTGGCTCGCCGACTCGGTTCGCTTCTGCTGACGGAGACAATGGAGGGACGGCGGGATGTCGGGCTCGATTCGGTGGACGGCGCCACCCTCGCGTCACCACAAGGCCCCGCCTCCTGTCGGACCGCTGCCGCAGACGATGGAGGTAATGCCCGGCAATCAGCTCTACATCGCGAAGGAGGGTCTGAACCCTGGTCTCCGGGACAGACTGCGTCGCCTTGCGGCATTTCAGAACCCTGAGTTCTACAAAGCACAGGTGATGCGGTTGTCCACGTACGGCAAGCCTCGCACCATCGCCTGCGCGGCCAGAAAGAGGGGATTCGAGCCCAACGACTCGAGCCACGACCTCAACGCGGCCCACGCACTTCAGCCCCAGACCTGCGGCGACAGAGAACACGAATTGGTCGCCGGAGTCCCCTGGAGTCGACCCCGGTTGTGGAGACATTGTGGAGACGCGTTGCCTCTAGATGGCGTCCTCGAAAAGGCAAGTCATTGATAGAAAAAGAGTTGGTCAGTGGAAAGGCAGCCGGACGGTGTCAGCGGGGAGGTCCACCTTCGCAACGCTGCGGCTCGATGCAATCCTCACGTTGCTTCGGCGAGACAGACTTCGCGTGTCAGGTGGCTTGCCAAGACGAAGCTCACCCGAGGCTCAGGCAAGCCGAGGTTGAGCGAAGTCTGGAGGCGGCGGGAGTCGAACTCTCAGGAGCACCTTTTTCGCAACCCATTGATGGCGTCCGACTTCTGGTCTAAGTGCTTGCTGGAAAAGAAACTACCCGCCGTCTTCCGAGTGCGCCCGCGTTCTCCCTGGTCCTCTCAAATCGACCCCGGTTGTGGAGATATCGTGGAGACGTCAAACTCGCCCCCGCGCGCTCGGACCGTAGCCAGAACACCTACTCGTGGGGACACTCGGTCGTAGAGCCGGTCGGCCTCCCAGGCACCTTGAGCGTTTGCTGTGGCGCATTTCTATCCGCATCGCGCGATCCTCGCGCGAGCTCAGACACTCCGATCCTCCAGGTTATTCCCTCTGCCCTGAACTTAGGTAGTGCGCCAGCGTCTCGCGCCGGGCGAAAAGACCGCTCTCCTCCGCGGTATCCAGCGCCGACTGGAAGCTCTCTAACGCGTTCACGTCTCCCCACATCATGCGTCCCTGCCCAATGGCCTCGTGCAAGTGGGTGGCCAGAACTGGAAAGCGTTCGAGCCCCTCTGCGACTTGGTCCACGAAAGCCTGCGCCTGATCGAACTGGCGCAGGTCCATGTGAGCCTTCGCCAGCTGTATGAGCGAAAACAGGACCCACGGATCCATTCCCTGGTTCCGGAAGTGCAATATCGCCTGCTCCAGATGCGCGATCGCGACCTGTGCTACCGATTCGCCGCTCGCTTCACGTGCGATGGCGAGTCCGCCGACTCCGACATGCCAGCGTCCGATGGCCAGCTCGCGCATGCCCAGCGCAAAACCGTCACCCACTCGCACGGCGTCCGCGAACTCGGCATCGTCCGCCGTGAGAAGTCCGGGAACGTCCTCGGACGTTGCGCTTAGGAGCAGGGCGTGGACGGCGACGACGCGAGCGGCACGAACAACGTCGCCGCTGCGACGTGCGCCGTCCAGCGCCCTCTGAGCGGTGGCCACGCCAATGGACACCATGCGCTCGTTCGCATTCAGGACGCAAACCTGGGCCGCAGCCAGCCAGGCGTCGGCGAGCTCCTCATCCGATCGCGGCTGAAGGCCTTCCCACTTGCCCTCGAGGATTCCCCTCAGCAGGGTGATCGCAATGACGCTGGCCTGGTGGCCGTCGTTTAGCCAGAGCCATAGGCACGCCAGCCACGATGCCGCAGCGAATCCGGCCTCACTGCCGTGGAGCCTCAACAGGCTCTGAGTCGTTTCGACACTGGCGTTGCTCTGGGCGCCGTTCATGTCGGGCACAGCGACGAACCGGCCCCACGCAGCGCCGAGCCGTCCGTATTGGAGCTGCATCGTGCAGTAGTCGGCTGTGCCCCTCTCTTCGTACAGTTCCTTCCGGACGAGGCGATCCAGGATGCGTACGGCAGCGTCCGCCTGTCCGATGGCCTCAAGGAGCGCGGCCAAGCACAGTCCAGCGGCGACGGGGGACAGAGCCTGCGCCCACTTCTTCAGGTTCTCCTCGAATTTGGCGAGTCCCGCCGTCGTCTCCTCTCGGTTCCACACCGGCTCCGATATGCCGAGGGTCTGGCAAACTGGTGCGAGGTAGCCGGGAACCGTCGCAATCTCGAAGTGGCCGTTCGTCCCGTACGCTTCCTTAAGGATCTGCGCGCCCCTGCGCGGGCCGGAACTGCCAGGGTGCACGAGGAAGGTCGCGCCGGCGCTCCTCCGCGCACCGGCCACGAGCCCCAGATAGGACGGGTCGGCTTCCAGGTCGTCTGCCGAGAATCCCGCATAGACCCAGTAGCCGGCACACAACTCGTTCAGACAGGCCACGAGGTGCTGCGAGCGCCCCAACTTGCGCTGCTTGAGCGTGTCGATCATTGACCGGTGATCGCTCACGCATCCGTGGATCTTGATCACGGGCAACGGCCCACCACCGGCGCGGAGGCGCTCCAGCATCCCGACGTATCCGGCATCGTCGTACGCAACTAGGCACGCTACGCCACGCTGCTGCAGCGCGCGTTCGATCAGCCGATCGAAGTTCGTCGTTACCACGGCTCTGAGTGCGCCGCCGGCCGCCAGCGCGGCGATCGCGTCGTGTGAGGAGTTCACGACATCGACATCGAGAGACTGGAGCGCGCGGAAGTAGCGGTCTCCACACATCTCCTCGATGAGCTGCGCCTGGTAGTCGGGAGGGAACCTGTCGGCGTCACGCTCCGCCGCGATCACCGGCATGAGCTTCGACAGCCAACCAGGCCTGTCGACGGATGATTCGAGTCGCCGACAAAGTGCGGACGCAATGGCGGCATTCAACGCCTTCCACCCGGGAAGCGCAGACGGCCTCCCGGCCGACACCCCCGCCCCGGCCAGCACAACGACAGCGCCCTTTCGTGCGGACTCTTCGAGTTCGTCGGGCATAACCCCCTGGGACCGCTGGCGCCCGCCCGGCGGAGAATACGCTCCTGTTAACTTAAGCGAACGGCCGTTGGGACGTTACGGTCTGCAAGCGGGAGTGGTCCGGCCCGGCTCCAAATGATCGCCCCGAGATCGAAGGCTTCTCCTCGTCGGCTTCGACAAACCAGCCGGAGCTCCCCAAGTCACACTTTCCGCCACGTTACAGCGAACCACAGCTCGCTCATAGCGTTTGTCTTGAAGTAGAGGTCCAGCTCCCCGGTCGGCCCGTCGAAGGTTGAGGGGAGCTTGTCGAGTTCACACTCATGAATACCACCGAGCACGGCGTTCTTCTTCAAGACTCCGATGGCGTCTCCGCCACGCTTGTCTTCGAAGACGTTCACAGCGCTGTGCAGGCCGCTCGCGAAGAGCCTGACAGCCTTCACCTCGTCGAGCATTCCTTGGCTCCAAAACGGGTAGTGCACCTCATCCAGTTTGATGGCCAGTTTGAAGCCGTTATCCTCAGCGGTGGCATTCTTGAATGCCGCCCACTCGGACGAGAATTCGTGCCGGACAGAAAAGAGCCGTACTGAGCCGGCGGCGCGTGCCTCTTCAATCGCGACCCTGACGTTCTCCGCCGCCGCCGTCTTGAGCTGCACGCCACCGTCGCGCGCCGTGTACTGAATGTGCAGCACGACGTCGGAAATGGTGTCGTAGTCGAAGAGCCTCGGCTCCCCCTTGCTCGGGTTGGCGGGCAGCTCGAGCTGCCAGTCGCCTACGGCGCCCTTGCCTTCGAATAGCCCACGCTGGATGCCGTCCAAGGTGCTGCGCTCGGGCTCGAACCGTCCGCTGTCGTTGCTTCCTCGGCTCGCGACCATCGATTCGAGTTCGTAGTCGTCCTCGAACCTCGGATCCTCGTCCCCGTTGCGCGCGTAGCCCTCAGTCGCCACGGCGCTCTTGCGGACTTGGCTCTTGATCAGCCGCAGCGTGCAGTTGACACCCGTATAGGGACCAGTGACGCACGGAATGCCCAACGCGACTGAGTGGATGCGGCGGAAGTACATCCCAGGGAGGTTGAGGTCAAAGAGCTCCTCTGGAACGGAGAACGTGCAGCGGCCCGTGGCGCGCAGCTGGATGACGGCCAGAGGGTCCAGTTCGAGCAGGCTTGCATTGAGGTACAGATTGGCCTCGTGTGCGGACTCGCTGTGCGCCATTTCCATGCGCTTGATGTCGAGGTGCAGCTTCTCGCCGGCGAGCAGTCCTTCCTTCCCGCCGAGGTATCCGGGCTGCACGAAGGCGAGGCTCTTGTCGCCCAGTTCATGCTGCAACGCGCGCTCGGCCTTCTTGGCGACCTCGAACGCGAACTCGTAACACTGCCGGTACACGCCCTTCAGCTCTCGTTTCATCCAAGCGTATAGAGCCTGATTGGTGTTCTTGCCGCCCCGCTCGCCCTTGAGGAACTCCTCGATGCGCTTGCTCTGCTCGATCTGCTTCTTGTGGTTGCGCCATTCTTTCTCGGCAATTGCCTCGCGGATCCATGCGGCCACGTATTGCCGGTAGATCTGGTTGATATCCCCTGCGGCCAGGTTGCTCTGTAGCGCCCAGTCCTGCTGCCTGCGCGCGTAGCCGCCGATCTTTGCGGCGCGGCCCGCCTCATAGCCGCGGTGGGCGCCCACCGCTCGTGAGATACCAGCTGCAATCTGCAGCACAGCCGCGATGTCCGCGCCGCCGATGCTAAAACCGGCACCAACGCCGAAGGGCTTGATATCGGTGGCTATCGTCGGGATCGGGCGCAACACCGCAGCGATTGTGTCCAGCGCTGCCGCTGTGTCCTGCGACCTTTGTGCATCGGCGAGCTTCTCGAGCTCCTCCACTTCGTAGCTGCTGAGCGTCTCGATCTCGCCGCCAGTCGTTCCGCCCGCCTTCTCCGAGATGTCCATCTCGATGGCGCGCCGCGGGAGATCAGGCTCCTTGGACTCGAAATCCATCTTCGCCAGGCGGTCCTTGGACAGGTCGAGCTCGTCCGGGTCGACAATCTGGATGTCGCCCTCCTTCGCCCCAAGCAGCATTTCGTAGTACTCGTAGCGCTCGACTGCGTTACGGAACGACTGCCGCAGGGCCTCGCGCGACTTCGCCGCCTCTCGCCATTGGGCGTACTTCACGGACTCGGAGAGCGCGAGGATGGTGCCTTCGTGCTGCGCGCGCATTATCGCCAGGACCTCGCTGTCTTCCTTCTCCATCGCTGCAAGCAGGTTTGCGCCTAGGGACTTAACCTCCTGGCAGAGCTCGGCCGCCTTCTGTGCCAGGTACTGGAATCGCACCAAAGGCAACGGCTGGGTCAGTCCGGCGACGACTGCGGTGACATCGAGCCCCGCCGCTACGCCTTTCGCGAGCAGAGCCGGGTCGATCGGTGGCTCGAACAGCGGAAGCTGCCGATAGGCGCCGGCGAAGTTGAGGCTGTTGCGGATCTTGAACAGCCGGTCCGCAACCGTGTCCCAGTAGCCGATCAGCTTCTCGTTCGCAGGTGCACAGAAGTAGAGCGCTTCCCGGCCGACCCCGGCGAGTTGCTCGATCGACGCGCCATCCGATCCCGCTTCCGTCGTGACGCCGGCGAAGGGGAGGTCGGATTCAATCTCGGTCAGGACGTTGCTGAAGGCGTCGAACGCTCTTCCCGACTCGCGCGCATCTCTCTTCAGCGACGCGTAGGTGGCGGGTCCAACCTTGCCCTTTCGTGGTACGACCTGCGGTCGGGGTCCCAGAATGCCCGCCGCCTCGACGTACCGGTCTGCCGCGTCATCGACGGTTTCCGGCCGATCCTGTCGGAATAGGCTATCTCCCCAGGCGACGAGATTGTCCAAGTACGCCATCACGGCCTTGTGCATGTAGGCCGAGGGACGGAAGCGCGCGACAAGGTGCGGGCGAAATGGGTTCGCCATCCACCTTTGGATACATTCAACAGTCCGCTGCTTCAGCGCGAGATCGGTGCCGGTCGAGAGATTGACGAGGATGTCTGCGATGCTTCGCGTGTCGGTGGTCCGCAACGGCCGGAATTTCCAGTAGCGCTCGGGGGTCAGGCCATCGCTATCATCGGTCGGATCAAAGATGTACTGGAACCACTTCTGTGCCTCGTCGAACCGTTCATTCCGGCTGAGATGAATCGCGACCGCGAGGGGGATGTGGTAGAAGAGTTCCCAGTTGTAAACGGCATATCCACTTGCCGGACCGACCGGGTCGAACGCAAGCTCCCTCATCGGGTACGGCGGCCGAACGAGGGCGGACGGACGGTATCCGAGCCACGAGAAGACCGGCTCGTGGAGTTCGGGCCGCGGTTGCCATTCGACCAACGTGAGCGTTGTCCCAGCCATGAGTCCGAGGGTCGTGCTGGCTCCAGCCAACTTGAGCTCGGGGTTGAACGTCAAGAGCCGCAGAAGATGCACCCCGGTCAAAGTGACCTTGGTCCCCGCGGGCAGCGTTCTCGCTATGTCCTCGGTCATCCGTACGGGTACGTTCTCGAGGTTGAGACTCAGCCTAACATCTGCCGGGAGCGCCACACGTACGCCGAAGGGCAGAACGCCGTACTTGCCGTCGCCCGTTCTCACCGGGATTCCTTTGCCGGCCGTGGCAAGACCTCCCTGCTCGTCCCTGACCAGGATCAACTCCGTGTTACCGGTGTCGGCCTCCTGCACGTTGGCAACGCCGCCAACTCGCGCGCCGGCAGCACCGGCGAGGCGCGCGACGAGCCTGTCAACGAAAGGATGAGAATGGGGGTAGAACCGGAAAGTGACATCACCTGCGATTGGCTTCGGCTCCGATGTCCCCGGCAGGAAACGTTGAGTCCGCGCTATTCGTGGCATCGTACCTCCTGCGGTCCGTTCATCGAATCACCTTCAGCATGAACGGGTCGTCAAGGCGAAACCTCGGCGCCCAGCCGTTGAATTCTCTCAGGCCTTTGTCATGACTTGGCTGGACGAAGAACGCGTTGGAGCCGTCCTGATAGAAGAAGGGCTTTGAGTGCACCCAGGTGTACTGTTCCGAAGAGTCTACCGAGTCCACTCCTGAGTAGTCCGGGAATGTCAGACTGGCGCGATGCGCGCTCCTGACTGTCGGCAGAGTAGGCATCCCGAACTTCGTGAGAATCTCCTGCTGGTCGATCTTGAGCGGATCGCCGACGCTGTACCTTGCGAACTTGCGGCCTTTGTGCTGATAAGGAATCCAGGGCCAAGCGGGGTTGGGCACCAATTCCGGGGGGCAGTTCCTGTTCATGAGGCGAAATGCCTTGCCGAAGGTGTAATCGCATTCGCCGAAGGCAGTCCTGTGGGCAGGCACCACGACAAACACGACTTCGGACCTGTCGGGTGAGCGCCCCTGTTCCGAAACGACCCTTCGATATATCTCGAGATCGATGTAGTAGGAGCAACTGCCGACGTCAGGGACTTGCACGCTTCCGCAGTACACTTTCTTCAGGTACGAATCCCAGAAATGCGAGAGCCATTCCAATGCAAGCGTTGCCGCATCAACCGGAACGGTGACCGAGTACCATTGCTCGAAGGTGCTGACGTTGAGCACCGACTTCGGGATGTACTCGGCGCCGACGTTCAGTGTTCCGTTCAGGCAGAAACGGATAAGCACCGCACCGTCGGCGCTTTCCTTCGCGGCAGAGACCGACGCTGAAGCGGTGTCGTAGACGGACAACTCCGGGCCAAAGTCCGGGTCGACGTATCCGCTTGCCTGCTGCGAGCCCCACTCACCCTGGAAGTGATCACACCAGTTGAGCTGTACGTCCATGCGCTTCCGCGAGATCTGGCTGGGGACTGACTTTGCCATGTCTTCAAACGCCTTGTTCCCGCTGTTGTTGTCCTCAACTGCCCGCTCCATATATGTCAGCCAAAACAGATGCACCCTCTGCTTCCAGACGATCACGACGAGGTTGTTGCCCTGAATCTCAACCGGCACTGGCTCCCAAGGCGTCCACTCGGAGCCGTCGTAGCTGCGATAGAAGTGTTTGTGCGGAGGGTTATGCGTACGGCCGATGGCGTGTAGCGTTCCTGGACGCGGATCGTCTTTCCCCTCCATGTATGTCGTGACGATGTCCAGTCGGGCGATCTGTTCAAGCCCCTTCAGGTAGGCGAAGTAGGCATCTTCCGCCAGTTCGTCGGTCACGTCGCCCTGCAGGAGACTCGCTTCCAGATCCTTGAACAGGTGCGTCTTGTCGTCCCGGAACTCAGGTTCAAGCCAGTTCTGTGGGAACAGCCAGATCTTTCGATTTGCCTCGAAGACCCGGTAGTGCTTCCGCCAAGCCCACTGGTCTTTATTAATGGCGGCAGGCGAGACCCAGGGCTCTTTGCCGTCGAGACAACGTTGGACAAACCTGCGCACCGATTCCAGCGCGAGGCGAATGCGAGAGGTTCGTACCACCGGCTCCATCTGCGGGTCTATCAGGAAGTGTTCAAACAGCGCTTCGGCTGTCGGGAACCGTTCCGGGTCGCTGCCCATAGCCGAGGCGACCAGCGCATCGCGCTTCATACGCCTGAGACGATCTGATATCGGCTGCACGATGCGCAGCCAAGCCTGCGGATCGTAGTTCGCTCTTACGGCAGAGCGCAGGTGTGTCGCGATCGGGAAGCCGCTTTCGCCCTCACTGACGATGGCCATCGTTCTGAAAAGCTCGTCGGCCGACAAGCCGAACCGTTCGACAATCTGCAAGGCTTCCCAGATCCTCCAAAGCCCTTTCTCGTTGGCGAAATCGCCCCGGGCCTTGAGCTCCAGCTCGCTACTCACCGACACGGTTCTGGCATCGATGAGGCCGAACCTGGTCGCGATCTTCCGTACGACTGAAGGATTGCGTTGCGTCAGGTCGGCCATCCGCTTCCAGGGTGCGTCCGCGTCTGCGTTGGAGGACTGGCTGGCGTCGTCGGGTTCGCGCAACGGATTGCGCGCGCTCTTCTCGACGCATTCGAAGATGCCGATGAGTTCATCCTCGCCGCCTGCTATCTCGCGCTTCAGGCGGGCGTAGTTGATCACGCGCAGGATCTGCTCGAAGAGCGATTGTGGTGATGGCAGATCCTCGTCCTCTGCCGCGTCCGCAGCCATTTGCTCGATCGGCAGCGCACCCCAGTCGAGCCCGTCGAAATCGTCCCTGTGGCTGAGGAGATAGCGCGCTTCTCTGCTGTTGAGTTCGAGTGTGCGGACGATCTGCAGCGCCTTGCCCATGAGGATCCTGGCACGCTCGAACCCCTCGATCGCGGCCGCCGGATAGAGAGTGAGACGACTCAACGGGCCGCGCGGCAGGTTCTCGCCGAGCACCTCGAGACGCGCTTCGCCATTGCCGAGGTTCCTGAAGAGAACGCTCAGGCGATAAGGGACGCCCCGGTGGAGATCGACGAGTACGCCCACCTCGTCGGCATCCGTCTCGGCGGTATGCTCCACGACCACTGGTTCGGGTTGCAGATCGATCCTGAACTCAACGCTCGCTGCCTCCTTTTCGACAAAGGCGAAGAACCGGTAGGCACCGTTCCTGGGCACTTCCAGGAATCCCTCGAACCGGGCGCTTCTCGCGGCGGTCGGCCGAAATGTCTCCGCGGTGCCTGGGTGAAGCTCAGTGGTGTCGATCGAAGCGGTGGTAAGCGGATCGTCATTGATTCGGGTCGCCTGCGTCGCCGAATCCGACCGGAAGTAGGTCGCGCTCATCCCACTTCCTGGGAACCGGGAGAAGGAGTCGAGCACCGGCCTGTTCTCGCGGTCAGCCATAAGGGTGGAATCGCCAAGCAGTAAAGCGGTCGTGTCCGGATCTGCGGCGAAAGTGGAAGCCAGGCTCTCGGCCGCGAACCGGTGGATGAGGCTCCGGCGTACTACTGCCGAGACCGATTTCCACAGGTCCACCCTGCCTTGTTCCAAGGTCTGCGGGAAGGCGCCGAGTTCCGGGGCATCGAAGATGCCGTCAAAATCCATGGCGTCGAGAACACCAGCGCGAAGTCCTTCGACAAATAGCTTGCCCTGGGTCTGCACGCTGGCAGGCGACACGTCTTCCGAAGACGTCTTCCCGAGAAGCCGCGCCGCGACGGTCGGGTGTGAAGCAACGTCAACCAGGTCGTCGCGTTTGGCGTTGCCGAGCAACCCACGATATGAGAGTTGCTGCTCACCCTGCGCGGCATCCGCCGGATCCGGTATGAAGGATACCCATACCGCGGGCTCGAGGACGAAGTCCCTCGGGTCGAGGCTGTCGATTGCCCTGATCGGAAGACCCGCCGCGAACTCTTGATTGGCGGCAGCACGTCCTACGCATGCCTGGATCACGGATCGGGCAACGACGGCGCCCTTCGTTTGGACGTCGTCGAGCAGGCGTGCCAGAACCCCTTCCACCGGGCTTCCTTCCGTCAGTTGGAGAATTTCGGCCTTCTGCTCGTCGAGCAAGACGCCGTAGTAGCCTAAGCGTTGCACGCGCCGGGCCTCGTCGTAGCTCGCTCGCAACGGGTACCTGCCCGAGAAGAGGCCGGGGAATGCCTCCGAGTCGAGCTTCTCGTCGGGATCCACATCATCGGCGAGCGCTTCGTTCTCGAAGGCGTCGAGGATCATCTTCACGGCCTCGGCGAAGGCGAGGCGCGACTTCTCTGCGAGTTCGTCGAGCATTTCCTTCAACCGCACGCGGAAACTACCCACCTCGGTACCAGCCTGCACCGAGCTCCTGAGCGCCTTGAGCCGCTCTCGGCTCAGTATCCCGCGACAGGTCATCCGCAGCTCGCCCCTGATGTCGTCGTAGTGCGCCGAGATCGAGGCTTCCCCGTCGAAGAGCGAAAGGCGCGCCCTGCTTGCCTCGGACAACTCGGTTGACCATGTCGCCACGACCTGCTTCTCACCCTTGAGGACGTCGAAGACCTCCTTGGCGGCCGCGGGACTGAGGTAGAGCTCCATCATTTCCAGCAGCAGGTCATCGGTCACGGCGGCCGGGTTTTCCAGCGCCTGGACCTGGACGTCGATGTTTCGGATCCCCTGCGCGGTCGCCCGGGCAAACGCCGACATCGCGCCGATCTCCCCGCGATACCTGCCCACCGGGTCGAAGCGGTGACGAAGCAGGTAGTCAAGGACCTCCACCTTGAATCCGCCTTGCTTGATTGTTGTAGCCGCCGCAACGAAGCGGATGGTCTGGCGGAACGGATGGTCGTCGTCCAGCTTGGTGATGTGAGCAACCTCGAGCGGCTTGAAGGGATTCAATCCCGACAGCGCCTTCAGCGTGATGAGCTCTTTGATGGATAGCTTCAGCAACTTGCTGAGCAGGCCGTAGCGGTATAGCAGCGAGACGTTGGCGAGCGTCAGTTCTGTGGCCAGGTCGAGGCCGGCATCTTCGAGCACGCGTCGGACGTCGCCGTCCTTTAGCCCCAGCGCGCCCTGGAGCACGGCGAGCTGTCCCTCCATCTTCACCTCAGGGTTCTGGAGGTATTCGCCGAGAGGGTCGTCAAATATGGGGTCCGCGTCTGCCTCACGGACAAGGCTCGGCGCGAGAAAGAGCTGCGCGTAGAACGACGCCCTTCCCGACGTGGGGATATCGGACCACAGGCAGATCAGCTTTTGCAGTCCGTCCTTCCCCGGATTGAGCTCTTCGGCGAGGTACTTGAAATGCGCCAAGTACAACAGCGCAGTGCGAAAAGCGTCGGCGCGGTTGTCCTCGGTCACGGGAAGGGAGGCCTTCGGCCAGAAGGCCGCCAGTGCCATGTCGGTTTCCTCGATGGTCCAGCCAAGCCTGCGCCACAGCCTTACGAAAAGGTTGATGCGGAGGAAATCGAGGCTCTCGGCGGGATGGTCTTCCGCCGCCTCGGAATCCGCGTACTCTAGATAGGTGTTTCCGAAGTCGCAGCGCACGACGCGCGGATCGAAGCCATGCCGGTCGCGGAGAACCAGGGCTTCTCGGAACTTGGATGGCCAGAGCTTCTCCAGTTCCTCCTGGGCACTTGTGTGGCGGGCCGCAAAGGACTGCTGGTACTTCAGGCCGAGCTCTGCGAGCCGCTCCTCGAATAGGCGCTGTGTCCCTGCGTACTCCGACGTGCCGGGAGCGGCAGCGGTACTGCGGTTCTCGAAATACCGGACTGCATCCCCGACCTCAACGCCGAGCTTCCAGAGCAGGCCGAGGTCCGGCAGGCCGGGATTGACGAAGCGCGTCTTGACGACGTCCACAAGTTCGCGGTAGGTGACGCCGAGCCGCCGCGAGAGGGTCTTCGCCGAGCGCAGCTCGCGGCCAGCCACAGTGGGCGACGCGTAGCCGTAGAGCTCGTACCAGCCGTGCCCCGACGAGCCTGTCAAGATCGCGTATTCCGACGGCGAGAGGCTCAGGCATTCTGCGCAAATCTGCGCCCGGTAGTACTGCCGGGGTTCTTCGCTGGCAAACAGTTCCAGCTCATCGACCTGGCGGAAGGCCTCCAGCGCCTTCCACATTGGAGTGTCAAAGTGGTCAAAGAAGAGGCGCACTGTCTCCAGCCAGAGGTCGAACGGTAACGCCAGGGGATAACAGTCCTCGTCGCGCAGCTTCTTATAGGCATCGGGAAGGAGATTCTGCGGTTCGGCCAGCAACTCCGCGGTCGTGGCCTGCCCCGTGTCGTACCTGACGTAGGACTGCATCAGGTCGTCCTCGGGGGTGTCCGCGGCCTCGGGATTGAGGAGCCAGTACTCGAGGATCTCGTTGACGAGGTCTATGTAGGGAAGGGCCGTGTGCGTATTCTCGCAGGTGAGCGGGATGTGGGGCAGGTCCGGCCTGTGTCTCAGGAGGATCTGGTACGGCGTCAGTTCCACCAGGGGGGGGTCGGCAGGGTGCGCGGAATTCCAGGTCTCGAGCCTTTCCACACTCGTAAAGGGATATGGTGCGCCGCCGTGCCGCTCCTTCCAGCCCTGCGTGAAACCCGCCCAGGACTCATTGGTACTGTCGTAGGGATTTGGGTCCGCGTGCTCGAGGAACCGGAGCAGGTCAACGAAGTACGCCGCCGGGCTCAAGACCGACCGGCAGTCCTCGCACTCGCAGAAGTCGGTCGAGCCAAGCAACTGCTCGAGCGTCGGATACTGGGAAACGAGCTGCTGCATCGCCATCCGGCGCGGATTGTCCGTCGCAAGACCCTCACCCGAGCCCGTCGTCGGGTCCCCGGAAGATCCGGAAACCGCGGCGGCCGAGGGACCCTCCAGGGTCTGTGCGATCGCCACGACGTTGAGAGCGGTAGCGTGGATTAGCGCGGCCTTCCGCTGCACCAACTGCGCCAGGCCCGCCAGGCGTTCTTCCGACACCCGTCCCTGCTTGAATGCGGCGAGCTTCTTTCCTTCGCGCAGGAACGATTCCTTGAATACCTGCGGAGAGAACGCGCTCACCTCCCTTGCCGAGTGGAGGCCGAGCTTGTAGAGCACCTGAAGCACCTCCCCATCGGGGGCAATCTGTGAAAGGCGTACGAGCGTCTTCACGCATTCCACGACGCGGCGCTTGAACCGAGCCTCCGCCCGTCCCCCGAATCCCGCCTGCTCCTGCTTCACGAGCGCGGCCAGGGAGTTGCGCAGTCTGGCCGCATTGGCCGTTCCGCCGATGGCCTTCGCGAATCTCGGGTTCCTCGATTCCTTCTTGAGGAAGCCAGACACGGTCAGCCGCTGCAGGTCACTGCGCCGGAGTGCCTTCGTCACGGCCGCTTTGGCTGTCTTCGCCTCTCCTCCCCTTAGGCCGCTGAACATCTCCCGTGCAATCTGCTTCCAGTTGGCCTGCATGAAGCGGAGGGCCGCGCGCCGGTCGAGGTCCTTCCGCTCGCCCGCGATCATCTCGGCGCGCAGCTCTCGTGTCGGAGCCACCCTCTTGAAGAGGGAACCCTCGTTCTCCTTGAGGAACCGCCCCAGCGCGGTTCGTCCGAGCTCGAACCCCGCTCTTTCGGCGTCGGTGAGGAAATCGACCACGTGGCCGCTGATCTCGTCGTGCTCCTTGCGGCTCCTTCCGAGGAGCAATTCGGGGTCTCTCCCCTGGATCCTTCGCCGCAGCGCCTGCAGCGGATAGCTCTCGCGCACCTTCGCAGCCATCTCGACGGCATAGCTGCGGACGCGTTCCCGAGCAGTCTCGCCCGGAAAGCCTGGCGGAACGAGGTCCTCCTGTTTCTTGCCCTCCTCGCGGGCGACCTTGGCGACCAGGGTCTCCCACTTGGCGGCATCGTCGTACCCGCGGTCTGCCAGCCAGGCAAGACCAAGCGGTGCGGCCGCCTTCCTTGCCTCCGCCTGCAGCCGCTCGACGAGCGTGAGGTTGTTGAGCGTGAGAAAGCACAGCTTGCCCTGAAGCCTGAGCTCCTCGATCTGTGGCGCCGGAAGCTTGTCCTGCAGCGATTCCCAGAGCGCGGCGTCGTCGCCCTTGTGCGTGAAGTAGGTCTGGGTGAAGGTGTTTTGCTGAGAAGGCGTCAAGCCGGAGATCTTAAGGAGATTTGCATAGCTCGCACTGGAGCCCGGCAACTTGAGTGTCGGCAACGTCTTCTGCGCGAACTTCGTGAATGCCTCTACAGCAGCCCGAACGCCGCCCTTGCCTAGCGCCACCTGGCCCGATGCTGCCGCCTCGGTCAGTGTCTCCTCCACCGTTCGAGGATCGACCATACACAGGCGCTGAGGTTCGCCGGGCAACCCAGAGCGCATGAGGGCGTACAGCGGCTCGACCTTCATGCCTGTATCCGCCTTGAGCTTGACCGCCATCGCGGCCTGCGTGATCAATGCGCGATTGACCTGCGCCGACTTGGAGAGCAGCGTGCGATCGCTCCTCTTTCCGTCCTCGTGCAGGTTGGCAAGTGCGTCGAGATTCGGAAGGTACGGGGCGAGGGACTCCTTCAGTCTCTCGTACTCGGTCGTCGGACGCTGGACCTGCCCCATCAGCTCGATATTGAGCACCAGATACCTGGCCGCGTTGTGCTGTACCTCCGAGATAGAGGACTCCCTCTGGTTCCTGCCGTTGCCCCGAACCGACCGTACTTCGGTGTTGAAGACCTGCGCGGGCTCAGCCTGCGCGGAGACGCGATTCTTGCCCACCCTCTTCGGCTTCGGTTGCGGATGGTAGTCGAGGGAGTAGTAGCCGCCCTCCTGGGTCAGGCAATCGCATAGCATGACCGGTGCAGCACCGAACGCATGATGGTAGAGTCGGAGCCGCAGCCCCTTCTGGGCGGGACGGTTTCGCAGCAAGATGCGTCCCACGACAGAATGCTTGCCAGAAGCCTTGGTTGCAGTCTTCGTCAGAGCGGCAAGCGTTGCGTCATCATAGATACCTGTGGGTGTCAGACCGCTAGCATTCTGGAAAGCGAGCAAGGCATCGTGCGTTCCAATGCCAAAGTCGCTGGCGGCAGCTTCCGTAAGTGGAACGTCGTTGCCGATCCAGCGCAGCAGACCCTGGACCCGCTGCACCTCCGGCCCGCTGGCGTTCATTCCGATATTCATCGCGGAGTTCGCCATGTGACTGCCTTTCCTGGAAACAGAAGAAGTCGATCACGCCGACGCTGAACTTCTGCGCTTCCACCCTCATGCCGTCACGCGCCTCAATACCAGCTCGTCATGGTCGCCACGTGCTTCAATCCGCGGGATCCAGCACAGTCCGTCTCGGCTGCCGGAGTCTTCAGAGACTCGATGGCAATGTCGCAGTATTCGGATGTGCCTCCCCCCGGCTCGACCACTGGACACTCAGCCCGAGCTCGGCGTGAGGCAGCAGCCGCAACTCCACGGCGAAGGGCCAACCCTTAGTTGATGAAGCAACGAACACCCAGAGTCGTTCCGTCTTCACCTCGGAACTCTGCATCCCCTTCGCCGACGCTCCAACGGCCTGAGCGGAACGCCCAGTCACTGGTCTATTGCACCCCTCGTTAAGCACCATGGTGTCCCTTGGTCTCTGTCGCTGCCGCCTCACTCGACAAGCGATTCAAGGAGCCCGAAGAAAGGATTGGCTTGTCGCTGGCGCTCCAGGTACTCATTCTGGGCGATGCGCCGTTGTTCGAATTCGTGCTCTTGTTCAATACGTTCTGCTTCAGCGTTCCACGCCTCCGCCTGTGGATAGGCGGCGAGGATCTCCTGCCGCTCCGCCTCCGAGAGACACCTTCCCTGTTGCTGTTCGAGATCGCTGATTTCAGCTTCAGCGCGTGTCATCTGGCGGCGAATGTACTCACTCTCGTCAGCGACATCGCTCGGCGCGACACCGCTGTGCACGCTGATCTTCAGAGCACCCAGCTCCTCCAGGGTCTGCTTGGCGTTGAGCTCCCGTGTGAAGTAGTCGATTCTGGCCTCCTCTCCTGGAGCTAGAGTCGCCAAGACACTTGCGCGGGTGGCGACCCGCTCCTTCCGACGCGACTCGAAGCTCTGCTTACCGCTCTCCTGCAGCAGGTAGAGATTCGCAGCCGCGACAGGGAAGGCTTCAATCGCCACCTGCCACCTGACCTCCGGCGTAGGGCCGATGAACTCCGACGTTGTCAGCGGGGTAGCCGGCCGACCAAGGCCCGGGCGCTCGGGGAGCTCGGGCACGCGATTCCCGGCCACGCCGAGTTCGGCTACGCCGACGTAAGGACCCCCACCTGACGGCACCCTGATGGGCGCCGTGGGCGGTCCCTTGGCCGGCGGAGCTGACTTGCTACCTGCAGGCGGTGGCGCTTGACCCTTTTGCCAGCGCTGGTGGGACGGCGTCTTCTCCACTTCGCTCTTGAAGTTGATCCGATCATGGCGCTGTGGCTCGAACCCGGAGTCGTCCTTGTAGGTGACCGGAGAGTTGCGCATCGCCGCGTACACATTCGGCGCGACGACCGGTCCCGCGGGATCCGCAGCTATCCACCTCCCGATCCACCCCGCGTAGTACCTCGCTCCGTGGTAGTACAGGCCCGTCTCCTCATCCCGTTCCTTGCCCGTGTAGCGATACCGCTTCGGAGTCTCCGTCTGACTGCGCACCGCCTGATACGACGTGCTGCCATAGGGCGCGTACTCCTCGTAGGAAATGATCTGCGCGTGGTCGTCCAATTCCAGGCAGGCCGAGCCGAGGTGGTTGCCGAATTGGTAGCGCGGAAGTTGCTGCGGTACGCCCGGCTCGTTGCCCTGTGTACGCGTTTCCACCAGGGCGATGCGTTCCTTGTCGTCCATGATGTGCAGCGTCTCACGCACGAGGGGGTTCACGCCGTTCTTGCGACAGATCTCGAAGCCACCCAGATAGATGCGCTCGTTTGTGACCTGGCCCGTGCCTGACTCAGTCACCTTGCGCACGCGCTGCCCGGCGGGATCGTAGACATACCAGGTCCGCTCGCCTTGGTGGTGCAGCCCGTCCGCGTCCCTAACGTTGACCTTCTGGCGTTGCGTCATTTGCAGCTGGTCTTTGAAGTCCCATTGCATGACCTGCAGGTGCGGCATGCGCAACATGTTGCCGTGCACGTCGTACCCGTCGCCGAGGGTGCTGTACGTCTCGGTCGTGCCTCCGACGGTCGTGCTGCTCAGGCGATTGCTCTTCTTCGCCGGTTGCGCTGGTGTACCGGCACCAGCCGGGATTGACGGCTCGGTGAGGCTGTCTTCGTCGTGACTGTAGGCCCGCGTCCAGCCCGGATGAACCGGATCAGTCCCGCGGTGCTCCATCGTCCGGAAATTGCCGACCTTGTCGTAGGCGTAACGCTCCAGGTAGCACCCCATCACGTTGGCGTCGTTGGGACTGAAACGCCCCGCCAGATCGCCACCGAGAACGCCCACTCGTGGCGCGTCGTTGTAGGAGTGAGGAATCGGCGATCCACCGACTTGCCCCAGGTGTTCGCGCCCCGTGGCCTCGATCAGCCGGTAGACGGCATCGTACGTGTACTCCGCACTCGGTTCGACGCGCTTGTTCTTGAAGTAGATGGTCTGCAGGGCATCGTCGCGGATGTGGGTGATGTTGCCGGACGGGTCGTAGGTGTAGTGAAGATTCTGCAGGCCGCACGACTTGCCGGGTGGCGGATTCTGGGGTGCCGCAATGGTCGCAGGGGGAGGTTGGGGGTTGTCGCAATCGTTGGTGAACGACGCGGCTTGCCCCGTTAGAGGATCCACTCCGCGACGCGTGTACAGGTGTGTCAGGCGGAAGGTCTCGGGGTCGTAGGCGTAGCTCGTCCTGATGATCCTGCCGTCTTGGCAACCACGATCGATGGACCTTCGCTGTCCCTTGGCATCCCAGTCGATGTTCGTCACCGCATGGAGGTTCGCGGTGGCTGGATCAAGCCAGCCTGCTGGTTCGGCGTTCTGGTTGAGCCAGGCGTGCACCTGCTCCAGCAGGTTGGCCTCGTTGTAGATCTTCTGGATGATGTTGACGGTGCTGCCCTGCTGATTGCTGTGGGGCGCAATGAACTGGGAAGGGCGGTTAAGTGCGTCGTACCGAGTGCGACTCGAGTAGGTGTCGGTGTCCAACTGAACAGCAGCCGACCAATCCACGGTGGTCCTGTAGGCAGGGATTGACTGGGCAGACCTGGCAAACTGGCGCTGAGTGCGGAGCGAGTTGCCTTTGAAGTCGAAACTGGTGTTCGCGGCAACGCCTGCCTGATCCAGGATTTCAACCACCTGGCCTCGCAGGTTGGCGACTTCCGGGTTCGGGCGAGTCTCACCGTACGTCGTCCGCCCCACCAGGAGTTCGGCAGCCGAGCCCTCTTGCAGGAAGGAGCCCGTTGGCCGCCGCAATGGGTCGTAGGAGGTGCGCAACCGGTGGTTACGGCTGTCCCAGGCGCAGAGCGGCTTGGCGGCCACGTCGTTCAGCGTCCAGCGCTCGCCCGCTTCCATGCTGGCTTGATGAACTCGGTTGCCGAGCATGTCGTACTCGCAGCGCATGACGACCCGGTCCTTTGCGTCGATGACCTCGCGCTGGTTGCCTTCGATGTCGAGGATGATCCGGGTGTGATGGAGTTCTTCGATGGGCGGAGCGGCTGAGGGCGTGTCGCTGTACTTGGACTTGTTGCGTGCGACGGTGAGGAACGTGCGGCCGAGCGAGTCGGAGTGGGCGACGGTGGGTGTCGCGGCGTGAACCCTCGTCTTCTCTGCCGTCCGTGTCTCGTTGGTGCGATCGGCGGGATCGGGATACCGCGCCGCGAGGGCAGCCGCATTGGCCGCATTGGTGCGGAGAGCATGCCACGTGGGCAGATAGTTGGCAGTCGTCAGGCGGCTGAAGAAGTCGCCCACATCGGTATCGGTCTTCGGGTCGGCCACAAGCACGGTGTCATTGACATCCCAGGTCTCCTGCCGCCACGGGTCGAAGACCACCTTCTCCCAGGTGTGGTTGGGGTGGAGGGTGGCGACCACGCGCTCGACCGGGTCGTAGAAGAGCACGGGGCTGACGCCGATCTGGACGTCGAACTCAAAGCGGTGGGTATCGGTGAAGAAGGGCTCGTACTGGCGCAAGGGCTTGCCCTTGTTGTTGAAGACGGTCCAGCCGCTCCCCACCCAGCGCGGGCTCATGTCCTTCCGGGTCGGGACCGGCTGGCCATCCGCGCCCGCGATGATCTTGCCTGTCGGGTCGCGCGTGGGACCGGGTCCCGGCTCGGCCTGGATCTTCTTCTGGATCTCGCGCCCGAATCCGTCGGAGTAGGAGAAGCTGACTTTGATCCGCAGGCCGCCAACGGGCACCGGTTCGCTAGCATGTGTCTCGCGGACGAGGGTCGCGGCGAAAGCGGGTGTCTTCTGTTCCGGATCGGGCTCACGCCAGTAGGCGGTCAGGTCATAGACGGAGCGAGTAGTGGCGTCGTCGAGCAGCGTGGCTGCGATCGGTCTGGGATTCGCGAGGAACTGGTCGATCTCCGCCTGAGTCAGGTCCCGGCGGAACGTTGCGGTCAGTCGGTCGCCGGGGACCGGAACCTCCTCCGGCTTCCCCATCACCGCGGTGCCAACGACCATGCCGAGAGCGTCGAAGGCTGCGGCAGAGAGGTTGCGGTTGGGGTCCATAACCAGCGCGGGCTGCAGGACCCGATAGTCCTGCATGCGACGAACGAGTGGCTGCACCGGGTCGACATTGCGTTCCCCGACGGTGACGCGGTTTCCCAGGACATCTCCTAGAGCATCGCGCGTCTCCTCGACGAGGAGGTCATAGGTATCGTAAGAGACGAGGCTTTCGGTACTGACTGCATTGGTGTGGAAGGGGTCGCGGTAGCGGTGCGGCAGAAAGAAATGCTGCCGGGCGTACGCCAACTCCCGAGGCGAGGCATCGCCCGAGTTTGGGGAGTAGAAGATCTGCCCGGAGGGAATCCACCAGTCGGCGTCGCCCTCGGTGTGCACGTAGCGGCCTTCGTCCTTGAGCATAGCGTCGCCAACCCGGCCACCGTACACTTCCGCGACCAACCCCGGCGTGAAGGCGAGCTTGTAGCTTTCAAAGGGCGACGCCAGAGCGTGCAGCTCGCCCAGCGGCAACGGCCCGGCCAGGTTGTCTCGCCGGTAGTAAGTGCGCACGTGCTCGATCAGGCGCTTCTCGCGCCGTCCGGCGGTCGGGTCCTTCGCGTACTCGATGGCGGTCGCCGTCGTCCCAGCATCGAGAACCTCCTGGAAGGTGAAGCGGTTCCCTTCCGCAGGAGGAATCAACTCGGTGACCTCGTACGTGCGCGATTCGCAGGGGAGGGGCGTGCGGTGATCGTAGTCGGCCTCGACGGCGTTGGTGGACCGGTTCTCGGTGTAGCTGATGAGGGTCTTTGTCTGCTTCTCTTGGTCTCTTGGATCAAGGTCGTTCAAGGCGGGATTCGGCACCTTCGTCACTCTTCGCTCATCGTCGACAAGGCGAATCTCCTTGCGGCGCCCGTATCCAACCGCAGCGGACTTGAGCACGTTGCCGAATTCGTCCACTTCGAGCGTCAGCGCGTGACCGATACGCGGGTCGGCTGGGTCGCGCTCGTAGTGGTAGCTGATCGATTCACGCGCGTGCGTGAAGAAGATGCCGTGACGATTGTCTCCCTGGGGTTGTAGCCTGCGAACAGTGAAGTTCTGCTCCGTGACGGTGTAGGGATGTCCGTGGGGGTATTCCGCCGTGCCGGGCCCGTCTAGGGCGTAGACTTCTTGGCGCAGCATGGAGCCCTTGAGCGCACGACAGGCTTCGCGCTCCTCGGCGAGAGTCAAGCCATCGGGCAGAACGGTGTCGTCGAGCAGGAGCGCACTCGCCTCGCGATTGTCCAAACCAGGCTCGCGGTAGTACTCCCCAGCATCGTTGGCGTCGAGGAGGCCAGCGAAGTAGTTGGAGACGTGGGCGCGCCCGAGGTACACGCCGGTGTGGAACCATGTCTTCGTGAGAACCGGTGGCACATGGGAGGACGCCTCGATGTTGGTTCCTGCAGGCGCCTGACCACCGGGGTTGAGGGCGGCGAATTCCTCGGTGTCCCATTTCTCTATCATGCCGAAGCCGCGCACCTCACGCTCGGCATCGCCGTCGAAGTAGCCATGGTGGTACGCATAGCGCGTGACGAACTGGTTGCCACTGATGCGATCGCGAGTGACGACACGCTCGACGACGTGCACAGGGAAAGGCAGGCGCGTCACCCACGGCCGGCCACCGCGCTTGTCCGCCAAGTAGAAGCGCGTCGAGGGCGCGTAGTGAACCTGTGTCTCCGCACCAAGGTTGTTGACCGACTTGATCAGGAGATGGGGCTTAGCGCAGCGGAACCTCGCCAGCTCCAGCGGGTAAGCGTCTTCCAGCAGAAGTCGAGTGAGGTGTACGACATCGCTTCCGCTGGGGCTTTGGCCGACCAGTGTCTGAGTCTCAAGACGCAAGCCTACGCCGGAGAAGCGCTCAGGCGTATAGATGGATGAGCCGAAGAGAAGCCGGTTCAGATCCTGTAGCAGAGCGCTTTGGAGCGGCGTTGGGTCAGTTCCGACGCCGTGGTAGGTCGCGAGTGCTGCGACCGTTGACCCAGACAACTGACCAGCAAGCCAGGAGTCAACCGGTCTTCCCGGGCTTGTCAACTTGCGTGCCAGTGAGGGGAGAGCGACGAGATCATTCCGTGAAAACGCAGAGGAAGAGCCCATTAGATCGACGCAACGCAGTGGCTGGCGTGCATTGGCAGATAGAGGTGACGACCACACCAGACAGGCGGTGCCGTTGCCAAACAGGTCAGCCGTCGTGACTGAGGAGGCATTGTCGACACGCGGGAAGCTGTCCAGGCGGCGCGCGTCGCTCAACCGGTTTCCCGACTGGTTGAAGTAGAGACGCACTCCATCGCGAGCCAGGTAGATGATGTCGCTGGTGCCCGAGCCGTCGATGTCGGCCACACGCACGCGGCGGTGGTCGAAGTGGTCTGGATGATCGAACCCTCGGACGTTGTCCAAGGTGACCTTGGGGCCAAACCAGCCGTCCTTGCCCCCACCCAACGGCCAGTAGCACACCTCGTTGTTACGGATGCGAACAAGGTCGGTGAGCCCGTCGCCGCACATGTCGGCGAGGTAGATGGACTGCGTGCCGTCCGCGAAGACGACGTGCGGGCCGCGTTCTTCGTCCCAGGATTGGCGGACCCTTCGGGCAGACCCAAATCCTTCTTCCGCCAGGGACGGGTACCAAGTGAAGACATCGTGCTCCGTGATCAGAACGTCGGCATGGCCGTCCCCATCCAGGTCGACAAACCGAAGGTTCGGGTCATCCCAGCGGATGTTGGGCAGCTGGCGGAAGCTCCGGAACGGTGCCCAATCCTCGTCATAGGTGCGCTCGTAGAAGCCCGGTGTAGAACCGGCGAGAGTCACCAGATCCAGCTGTCCGTCGCCCGCCAAGTCGAGGAGTTGCTGGCGGCCTTGGCCCAGTGCTGCCATCGATGGTTTGGAAGCGACCGTTTGGAGCGGCCCGAAGCGGCCACCCCCCAGGTTCGGCTTGTAGAACCAGCCACCCGCCTCTTCCTTCAGGATCCCGGAGACGCCCTCGCCCTCCAGGTCCACCCACTGTGTCGATCCGTCCAACCCTCCGGGCAGGTTCTCGAGACTCTCAGCGTCGAGTTTGAGGACCTGATCCTGGATGGTCGACTTGCTGTACTCGAATTCTAGCGGCGGTAGGGACTTCTTGAGGTACGTGGAATAGGGGACGCCTCCGCGCACGACTACGCCCTGGGTGTCATCCCGCACGTATCCCGACTGCGTGACGGCCCGAATGAACGATGCGAAGCGGGTGCTCCCCTGATGGGCCAGCTCGTCTTCGATGGTGATGGGCTTCGTGTAGTCAAGGTCGGCGTATTCGAACTCGGTGGACCGAACCAGGCCGTCGTAGCCCTTCTCTCCCGTAGGAAGGTCGGGAATGTGATGGAACATGAGGACCCGGCGGACGCGACGGTACGTGCGTAGCTCCGCGACCCCGGCGCGATAGGAGCTGAACGGGTCCGGGCGGACTTCCCACGGACTCCGCGGAAGGGGTGAGGCCAGGACATACTCATGCTTGTTGGCTTTCGGCTTCGCTGGGCTGAGATCGACCTCCTCGTAGTGGCCCTCGTCGTAGTCGAAGACGACTTCGAACACCCATGTATCGCTGGGGAGTTGACGTGGGTCTGTGGCCTGCCAGGTTGCGCGATCGCGATTCGGTTTCCGGTTCCCGTACCAAATGCGCTTGAGGTAGCGATTGGCCGTCCGCACACGATTTCGTTCGTTGGCTTGGCTGCGGTCCACCTTCGCGTCGTTCTCCCTGGCGTATACGTAGACGATGGCGTTGCCCTTGTCGTCGTAGCTCTGGCAGATCAACCAACTGAAGACGCGCGTCCCGTCAGAGGGGTTGAAGATCCGCGAGTCGTCGTCCTTCCCGTACAGCGTCGTCACGTTATCGCGTGTAATCGAGCGCCAGTGAGTCTCGCCGGTTCCCTCTTTCGTCCAGCGCTCGATGCGGGCAACGAGCCCTTCGATGCGTGGCCGATACCGGCGCACGCGGAAGCCGTCGCGTTCGTCTTCGTGAATCACCAAACCGCCCTCTTGGTCGCGCACCCAGAATCCGTCTGGATCTCGCTGGCATGCTGGGTGTTTGGCGGTCCAGAGTCCGTCGAGGTCTTGCCGGTACACCGGTACCAGGTCTTCAGCGCCGGAGAGAATGAAGACATCCGAGTCTTCCGCATCGCAGTACCGGGGCAGCCCCTTGTCGGTCTTGCGTGCAATCGACGGAAGCGAAAGGCTCCAGCCGAATCCGAAGGGGCCGTTCCCGGAGCCGGAATCGTACGAGAGCGAGAGCTGAGGTCCGAAGCCCGATCGCCCGGGGCTCGTGACGATCGGCACGGACATGGAGCCCGTCCCCGTCACCGGGTTCGCGGCGAACTTTTCGCCCATGCCACGGATTGCTCCGCCGCCCTTGGGAAGTGAGATGGAGGGCGCGGCCAGCCTCTGGTCGGCGTCAGGACGACTCGACGTTCGTTCCGGCGAAGCCATGGTTGTTCAACCTAAGCTGGAACTCGTCGCCTTGGAATCCTGACAGGGCCAGTCTTGCGACAAGATCTTGGTTCCATGAAGACTCCACTTTCGCCGACCACTCCGCCACGACGCACACGAATTGCGTACGCGGGCATGGTCCCGCCTCGGTCGCCGATCGGGTTCTCATGAGACGACGCGAGATGTCCGAAAGGAAGAGCGCGAACGCGACGGAAGCCGCCGAGGCCCCCGCTAATCGGTGGTGGGACTCCCGTTCTTCGCCCGAACCGCCCGCCGACTCCTCCGAGCAGCATTACTGCGATGCCCGCAAGAACACCGACGAATACTGGTCTGGGAATGGTGATGCGGCCGACCCAGAAGGGGGCCGACGCGAGCGCGAAGCCAACTCCACCGAAGATGAGCAGTGAACCGCCGGTGATAAGCAGTTCGAACAGAACGAATTGCGGGAGGCTAGAGAACTCTCCAACAGGACGAAGACAGAACGACGCGAGAGTGCAGGCGAGTAGCGGACCGGTGGAGAGTCCCATCACGAATCCAGCGGTTGCCACCGTGGGCCGCTTCGCGCTTTCCATGCCTCGAACCTCCACACTCGCGCGGTAGTCCGGCTAGAACGAACGCATCATACACCTGCGACCGAGCGAATTCTCCCCGAGACTCGTGGAGGTGGCGGGATTCCGCCCGGAGTCTCTAACGTTGGCGTACACACGTATTCCGCACGCAACGGGTGGCGTAAGTTTCCCCATCAAGTAGACAGGCTGAAAGTGGACGCCCCAGCAAGTTGACGTTGGTCCGTAGACGAGACAGCTCCAGGGTAGAGTCGGAGGCCCTCTGGGAGTCCCTGACGGGCCGGGATCGCGATTGAGGGATGTCGGAGCAATAGTTGCGGGTCGCCCGGATCCGAGATGTCATGGTTGATTCTTTCCGGCCACCCCGGGCTGGGCCTCGAGCAGCCTGATCGCGCTGTCGATCGCCGACGGACTCAGGTGCATGTACCGCTGCGTTGTGCCGAGGTCCATGTGGCCGGCCAGTTCTTGGATCGCCCGAGCCGGCGCACCGCGCATGGCCAAGTGTGAACAGAACGTGTGCCGGAGCATGTGGACGCCAGACCGCGGCAATTGCGCACGACGCGCCGCGCGACGCACGTAGACCTGCACGATCTTCTGTGTGAGCGATTGCCCGCCCTCCTGGCAGAGGACGCGTTCGCTCCGCAGATGCCTGTGGGCTCGAAGTGCCGCCGCGAGGCGGGCTGTCATCGGCACGTAGCGCAACCGGCCGCCTTTGGTGGTCGTCACGTAGCCTCTCCAGTCCGATCGCTCCACGCAGATCTGCTCCTTTCGGAAGTTCACGTCGCCCCATCCGAGTGCCATGATCTCGCCGCACCGCATGCCGGCCTCCCCACCGAGCAGCACGACGAGATGGGCACGGTTTGATCTGGCGGCTGCCGCTATTCCGCGAAGTGGCGCCGCGCGAATGCTCGGCCGGAGCCGGACTTGAGGTAGCGTTCGAACTTTGCCGCCAGCGATTTACTCGCAAACTCGACCACGGCGGTCACTCGCCACGGCCCGTACTTGGTGGAGTGGAGCGCCCGTCCATTGTTGTGCGCAGCAAGTCGGTTCGTGACGTTCGACGTCAAGCCGACGTAGTGCCGACCATGAACACGTGTGCTTTCGAGGACGTAGACAAAGCGCTTGGGTTCCGTGGACACACTGGCCTCGGTAGCAAATTCGGAGCCAGCGTTGGGACGCCGTTTCTGGAGCGTTTCCGCCGAACTGTGGAATGAGTGCGCAAGATCTGCAGCGGAGGAGATTCTGGGGAATCGCAGATTTTGCCAGATGGCCGAGGGCGTGGAAAGCAAAGGTCCGCCATTCGCGGCGGTCCGCCTTCGCAACGCTGCGGCTCGATGCAATCCTCGCGTTGCTTCGGCGAGACAGACTTCGCGTGCCAGGTGGCTTGCCAAGACGAAGCTCAACCAAGGCTTAGGCAAGCCGAAGTTGAGCGAAGTCTGGAGGCGGCGGGAGTCGAACCCGCGTCCGAAAGCACATCGCCGACGGGATCTACATGCGTGTCCACTCTTGATTGGTTCGCCGGCCGCGTGAAAGAGCAGCGAGAAACCGCGGCCAGCTAGCCCCGATGACGATTCGCCAAACGCGCGTCGGAACCGCTCGCGCCAGCTAGCCTGCGAAAATGACATCCAGCCCTGCCGTACAGGCCCGAACAGAGTGGACGTCGCGGTTAATTAAGCCGCGAGAGCGAGCTGCGTGTTCGCAGTTAGGTTGTTTTCCACCGGATTAACGAGTCGATGGGGCTCGGCATGCACCCTTCGGTCCAGTACCCCCGTCGAAGCCGTATCGCCCCCACGTGAGACAGGACACATCCGCCTTCGCAACGCTCCGGCTCGGTACTCTCCTCGCGTTGCTACGGCGGACTTCGTCGCCACTCCAGCGCCAGGAGTCGCTCAAGCTCCGTCACTGGTGCCGCGACCGCCATCCGCCTTCGCAATGCTTCGGTTCGATCCTCTCCTCGCATTGCTACGGCGTGATGAACAAGTTCAGTATGCGCTTCGGTCGAGAAACGTGTCAAACCGCGGCACCAGCGGCGTCTCGCGAGACGAAGAGTCATTCACCGACGTACCCTCGCGCCAGAAGTCGGATCACCCAGCGACAGAGAGGGAGAACGTCGGCTGGCCGCAGCATCCCGTCAACCCGCTCACCTGCCTGCGCTTGTGGCATAATCGGTCCGACAACGGCACGACAGAACAGGATGCGGATGGGTATGACACTCGACGAGCAACTCACCGACATCATCGCGGCGGCCAGGCGACAGATCATGGCCCGGGTCGACGAACGCATCAAGAACTTTGCGGGGGAAGTGGATCAGGCCGCTGCCTCAGATTGGGAGGCTGCCATCCGCGAGGTGCGGCTTGCTGCCGACGGCGAGATCGTCGAGCGCTCACAGGCAGCCATCGCTGCCGCCCGGACTGAGGCGGACCGACGCGCGCAGGAAACCGTGGCTGCCTCCCGGACCGAGGCGGACCGACGCACGCAGGAGGCCGTGGCCGCCGCGCAGGCCGAGGCCACCGAGCGACTGGCCGACGCCGCCGCCGCAGCCCAGGCCGATCTCGAGCAGCGCGTCGAGCAGGCAGCCTCCGCCGCACGCGCGGCCGCCACGCTGATGGCTCGGGCCGAGGCTGAACGGCGTATCGCCGCAGCCGTCGCCGACGCCAGGCGCGAGACCGATGAGACGGCCCGACAGACGGCAAGCCAGGCGCTGGTCGAAACGCACGCGGCCGCCCGTCAGTCCGAACTCGCTCAGATCGACCGCCTCGTCGACGCGGTGCGCCGCCTGGACGGGGCCCGATCGCTCACCGACGTGCTCAACGCGCTGGGCGAGGTGACGTCACGCGAAGCGCCGCGCGTCGCGCTGTTCCTCGTTCGTGGCAGCCGACTTGCGGGCTGGCGGGCGACGGGCTTCGGAGCCGCGGCCGATCCGCACCCGATCGATGTGGCAAGCGATCAGACCAGCCTGCTATGGCGAGCCATTGCGACGGGCCAGCCGCTCGGCACTGCGGGTGCGGCTTCCGGTGATGGTCTGAAGCCGCCATTCGGGGAACTGGGTCCTGACGCGGCCGGACTGGCGGTTCCGGTGCTCGTGGGCGGCGAGGCGGTGGCGGTTATCTATGCCGATGACGCGGCAGAGGGGCCCCGCACGGTACCGAGCGCGTGGCCGGAGGTGATCGAGGTACTGGCGCGCCACGCGGCACGCTGTCTCGAGGTGTTGACCGTGAGCAGGGGAGTCTCGCCGGCCGCGACCGCACAACCCCTGCCGGGTGGCCCCCGCGTCGCGCCTGCTGACCGCAGCGTTCCGGCGCCCCGCGCCGAAGACGACGAGTCCGCGCATCGGTATGCGAGGCTGCTGGTGTCCGAGATCAAGCTGTATCACGAGGCGGCTGTCACTGAAGGGCGGCAAGGACACAATCTGGCCGAACGACTCCGGACCGAGATCGACCGCGCCCGCACGCTCTACGAAGCGCGGGTGCCGATTGAAATCCGGACCCGCACGGACCACTTCGGCCAGGAACTTGTGCGCACGCTCGCCGACGGAGATCCCTCGCTGCTTGGGGCCTCCTGGAGATGAGGCATGCCTGGCGATCGGGTCAAATACTCCTGCTCACATGTTGTTGTACCCTGGCGGTCGCCAGCGATCCGGCCGCGCGCGCACGCGGTCTCTTTCAGGATTCGGACACGGCGCAGTCCGAGTTGCGTCCGACGGTACACCCCGCGCTCCCCGCGCAATTGAATCGCTACTGGCTGGTGCCTCCCGATGGATGGCGTCCGGGTCCGGCCACGATCGTATCGGCCTCCAGCGACCTCGCGCATGCTGGTGACCTGATTGCGCTCAACCAGGCGGCCAAGGCGCTCTTGATCATCCGTCCGACCACGCTCAAGCCGACGCCGCTCTATCACTACGCGTTGTACAACAAGGGCCTGGCGGAGCTGGCGCTCGAACGATTCGAGCCGGCCCGGCAGACGTTCGCCGGATTGCGCGCGCTGGCGCCGGCGGGCTACCTGTCGGAAGGAGCCGCGCTCAAGGAGGCCGAAGCGGCCGAAGCGCTCAATGACTCTGGGGCCGCGGTCGCTCTCTATGAGGCCGTGCTGCTGCACAAGCCGGCCGCTCCCGACACTGTGCTGATGCGCCTGGCCCGCGCCGCGCAAGGCGCTGGAGACGGGGCGCGCGCGCTCCGAGCCTACGAGCGGGTGTACTACGAGTGGCCAACCACGGATGCCGGCGATGCGGCGGCGCAGGCGCTGGCTTCGCTTCGCCGGGAATCGATCACGGCGGCGTCAGCGCGATTCAAAGAGGAACTGGCGCGTGCCGAACGCCTGTTCACCGCGCGCCGCTTCGCGCAGGCTCGCGAGGGATTCGAGCCGCTCCTGCCGCACGCGACTGGCGAGGTGGCCGAGCGGATTCAACTTCGTCTGGCGGAGTGCGACTACTCGCTCCGGCGCTATCAACGCGCGAAAGACGCACTGGCGCCGCTGCTTCCAACCGGGGCGTATGTTGCCGAGGCCCGCTACTACGCGATGCTGGCCGCGAGGGGCCTCGGGGCCGACGACGAGTACACCGGGCTGGCCAGAAAGCTCATCGACGAATTCCCGACCTCGTCGTGGGCCGAGGACGCGCTGAGTCAGCTCGCGTCCCACTGGATCGTGGCCAACGAGGACGAGCAGGCCGACCAGGTCTTCCATGAACTCGTCGCGCGCTTTCCCGCCGGGCGTTACAGCGAGCGCGCGTATTGGAAGATCGGCTGGTGGGCGTACAGGCACGACCGGTACCAGGAGGCCGCCAGCGCCTTTGATCGCGGTGCCGTGACGTTTCCGCGGTCAGACTACCGGCCTTCCTATCTCTACTGGGCCGGCAGGGCCTGCGAGCAACTCGGCAGTCGGGAAGCCGCCGACGTGCGCCTTCTGTTGGCCGTCGCCGACTACGCGAACACGTACTACGGGCGTCTGGCCGCGGGCCTCTTGCGCGCTCGTCACGTTCCCGTGCCGGCTGGCGCCGACGCCGCTCGCCGGTTTGCGCCCGAGCTGCCCGCGCCTGCGCCGGATGCGGCCGCCGACGTTCCCGTGGAGACCATCCGGTGGTTGATCTCGGCCGAGATGTACGACGAGGCGCTCGACGAAGTGCAGTTCGCCGAGCGCACGGGGGGACCGACGCCCGTGCTCCAGGCCACGCGGGCGTGGCTGCTCAGCCGTCGAGGCGATCTGAGGCCGGCCATCACGCTGATGCGCCAGGCGTACCCGCAGGTGCTGGCGGCCGGCGGCGAGACGATCCCCGACGCGGTCTTGAAGATCATGTTCCCCCTCGACTATTGGCCGGCGCTCCGCAAGTACGCGGCGCTCCACGATCTGGATCCCTATCTGGTGGCCGCACTGGTCGCCCAGGAGTCCACCTTCGATCCGAACGTGAAGTCCGCGGCGAATGCGGTCGGCCTGATGCAGATCCTGCCGTCCACCGGGCGGCGCTACGCCAGGATCATCGGCCTGCGGGGGTTCACGGCCAAGCAGTTGACGGTGCCTGAGATCAACATCCGGATCGGCACGGCGATCTTCGGAGACCTGATACGCCGGTTTGGCGGGGAGCACATCGCGCTGTGCGGGTACAACGCGGGAGACTCGCGCGCGGCGCAATGGGCCGCGAAACGTCCGGGCATGCCGCGCGACGAGTTCGTCGACGACATTCCGTTCCCGGAAACCCAGAACTATGTCCGCCGAATCCTCGGAACGGCCGATGATTACCGGCGGCTGTACGGCGGGACGGATGCGGCGACGAGAACGCGGCCCCCGAAGTAGGGCGCGATTGATCGCGGCGGGTTGAACCCCGGGTCTGACGCACAGGAGTTCAAAACCGCACGACGCCGCCGAAGTACAGGCCGCTCAGCATGGCCGCTCCCTGCACCGTGGAGTCCTTCACGTTGTCCACCGTGACCGCGACGTCAATCTTCCGATAGCCGGCTTGTGCGCCCAAATTGTTCGTGAGGTTGTACGTCGCGCAGACGTCGTACTCCGTGTAGTGCGCGGTCGTGTCCTTGATGAGACTCGAGGGCAGCTTGAAATACGAGTACTCCCCGGTCACCGAGAACCCGGGCGCCAGGTACACACGGCCGATCACGCCGATGGCCGGGATGGGGACCTTCGCTTCGGCGACCTCGTTGCCGACCACACTGTTCAGTTGAATCTGCGCCTGGGTGATCTTGGCCTCGAGCACGACACCGAAGAACCCCGAGTGATTCGACACGAAGTCGTACTCGTAGCCCAGTCGATAGGTCTTCCACTGGAGATCGGATTCGACCGGGAGACCGGCCGTATACTGCCGGCCATTGAAGTACACGGTGGCGTTCAGCGTAGCCGTCGACGTGTAGGTCAACGGGAGATAGGCGAAACGGAATTTGTGATGGGTCGCGGGTCTGAGTACGACGCGGATGTCGTAGATCCGTTTCTGCTGAATGCCAAGATCACCTTGGGCGTCAATCGTGGTGCCGCTGATACCAAGTCCGTCACTCGACACGACAAAACTGGGAGCGGGATTCCACAGATTGGCGCTGATTTCAACGTGGTAGTTCTCACCCTTCTGGCTGGCCGACCCGTAGCCCGGAGCCGGGAGAGGGCGATACTGAGCGTTGGCCGGGGATGCGGCGATGCCCGTGACCACGATGAGGATCACGAGGCACGGCAGCAGCCGATTCAGCAAGCAGGTCTTCATAGCGCAGACTCCTGGCGGAAGAGGAACCGCGATTGGGCACACACCCCCGTGTGCAAACGAAGTGCCTGCTGGGATAGGCATGAGGAGAATATCACGAGAGACACGAGAGACCATCACTCCCGGAGTGATTGTCCCTCCGCGGCTGAGATATTCACTCCGGGAGTGATGGTCACCCGGTATGCTGAAGAGGACGCATGGCGACCGGACACGTCCGACAACTAATTGAGTACGCGCTGCGCTATCGCCGCAGTTTCGGCCTCGGCCTCGTGTGCACGGCGCTCTCGACCGTCATGTCGCTCACCGCCCCGTGGGTATTGAAGTACGCGGTGGACGACCTGACTGCCGGCGTGTCGATGGCCAAGCTCCGGCTCTACGCGAGTCTGGTGCTCGGTCTCGCGCTTGTCGGTGGAGTGTTCCGGTTCCTGATGCGACGGATCCTGGTGGGTGCCTCGCGCCACATCGAGTACGACCTGCGCAACGCGTTCTTCGCGCACCTCCAGCGCCTCCCGCCGGCCTACTTCCACGCCAATCGGACCGGCGACCTGATGTCGCGCGCCACCAACGACCTCAACGCGGTGCGCATGATGATCGGGCCGGCGGTGATGTACTCGGCCAACACCCTCATCGTGTTCGTGGTGGCGCTGGCGCTGATGCTCCGCATCGACACGAGACTGACGCTGATCGCGCTGATTCCGCTGCCATTTGTCTCGGTCGGCGTGCGGTATTTCGGCGCCCTGATCCACCGGCGCTTCGAGCGAATCCAGGCGCAGATGTCCGACTTGAGCGCCGTCGCTCAGGAGGCAATGGCCGGCGTCCGCGTGGTGCGCGCCTACTCCCAGGAGTCGGCCGAACTCGACCGGTTCCGAGATGCCAATCGTGAATATGTGCGCCGCAATCTCAGGCTGATTCGGCTCCAGGGCGTGTTTTACCCGGGCCTCGGGCTGCTGCTCGGCATCGGCGGATTGCTCGTGCTCTGGCTGGGCAGCCGCGAGGTGATGGCCCACCGGATGACGATTGGAGAGTTCGTCGCGTTCAACGCGTACCTCGGCATGCTGACGTGGCCGATGATCGCGTTCGGCTGGGTCGTCAACATGCTGCAGCGCGGCACGGCGTCCTGGAAGCGGATGCTCGAGGTGATGTCGGCGGTGCCCGCCGTCTCGGACAGACGAGCCGGAACCGCAATCCGGGAATCGGGGGACATACGCGGGGCGATTGAGATCCGGAACCTCACCTTCAGCTACAACGGACGCCCGGTCCTGCGCGACGTGTCGCTCAGCGTCGCTCCCGGCCACACGCTCGCCATCGTCGGCGCGACGGGCTCGGGCAAGAGCACCCTCATCAATCTGCTGCCGCGGCTGTACGAGCCGCCGCCAGGCTCGGTGTTCATCGACGGCGTCGATGTCGGCGAGATCCCGCTGCACGTGCTGCGCGGCGCCATCGGACTGGTGTCGCAGGAGCCGTTTCTGTTCTCCGAGAGCATCAGTGAGAACGTCGCGTTCGGCGTGCCGCCGCGCAAGAGCGATGCGGCCGCGACTGGTGCCGCAGGAGAAGAGCATTCCGTCGAAGGCGCATCGGCGGTCGCCAGGCTCGACAAGGACGTCGAGGGGTTTCCAGCCCGCTACGAGACGTTGGTGGGCGAACGCGGGATCACGCTGTCTGGCGGACAGAAGCAACGGACCGCGCTGGCGCGCGCCGTCATGACTGATCCGCGCATCCTGATTCTCGATGATGCGCTGTCGGCGGTGGACACGTATACGGAGGAGGAGATCCTGTCGCGGCTGCGCCACGTGATGAGCCAGCGCACGTCGATTATCGTGTCGCATCGGATTTCGACCGTGCGCGACGCCGATCAGATTGTCGTGCTCGGCGACGGGCGGATTCTCGAACGCGGCAGTCACGCCGAACTGGTCGCCGCAAACGGCGTGTACGCCGGGATGTTCCAGAAGCAGAGGCTCGAGGAGGAACTGCAGGAGGCATTGTAGGGGCGCGATTCATCGCGCCCGGCACACATTCCATGTCGACTCAAGACGACGAGATTGTCGGCAAAGCCTATGACGCCGTGCTGATGCGGCGGCTGATGGGATACCTGCGCCCGTACTGGCTGTTCGTGCTCCTCGCGTTCGCGGCCATCGTCGGCGGGTCGCTGCTCCAGCTCGCCCAGCCCTATCTGATGAAGCTCGCCATCGATCGGTACATCGCCGCCGGCGACGTCGCCGGGATGAACCGCATCGCGCTGCTGTTTCTTGGTGTGCTGGTGGGGTCGTTCGCGCTCGAGTACATCCAGACCTTCGTGCTGCAGATGATCGGCCAGCGGATCATGTACGACATGCGGATGCAGATCTACGGGCACCTGCAGCGGCTGGACATCGCCTTCTACGACCGCAATCCCGTGGGCCGCCTGATGACCCGCGTCACCACCGACGTCGACGCGCTCAATGAACTGTTCACCTCCGGCGTGGTGTCGGTCTTCGGCGACATCTTCACCCTGGCGGGCATCATGATTGTGCTCGTCACGATGAACTGGCGGCTCGCGCTGGTCGCGTTCTCAGTGCTCCCGCTGATCGTCGTTGTCACCCAATGGTTCCGCCGCAACGTGCGCGATTCGTACCGTACCGTTCGCGCGTGGATTGCGAAGATCAACACCTTCCTCCAAGAGAACATCACCGGGATGGCCACGGTGCAGCTCTTCCGGCGCGAGGCGCGCAACTACAGCCGGTTCGACGACATCAACCGGGGGCACCGCGACGCGAACATCGAATCGATCTTCTACTACGCCGTGTTCTATCCGGCGATCGAAGTGGTCGGCGCGCTGGCGACGGCGCTGATCATCTGGCGCGGCGGAGGCGACGTGGTCCGGCACGCAGTGACGCTCGGCACGCTTGTGGCCTTCATCCAGTATTCACAGCGGTTCTTCCGGCCGATCAGCGACATGTCGGAGAAGTTCAACATCCTCCAGTCGGCCATGGCGGCCTCCGAGCGGATTTTCACGCTGCTCGATACGCCGGTCGTGATTGCCAGCGCCGCACAGGCCAGGAGCGCGGCGTGGAGGGGGCACGTCGTGTTCGACCACGTCTGGTTCGCGTACGCCGGCGACGACTATGTGCTGCGCGACGTCTCGTTCGAGGTCAAGCCGGGCGAGCGAGTCGGCATCGTCGGCGCGACGGGGGCCGGAAAGAGCACGATCATCAACCTGTTGATGCGGTTCTACGACGTCGGCCGCGGGCGCGTGCTGGTGGACGGCGTGGATATCCGCGACATCGACCTGGCGGAACTGCGGCGTGTGTTCAGCCTGGTGCTCCAGGACGTGCACGTGTTTTCGGGGACGATTGGCGGCAACATCCGCCTCGGCGACTCGAGCATAGACGACGAGCGCGTGCGCGCGGCGGCGCGCGCCGTGCACGCGGACCGGTTCATCACACGACTGCCGCAGGGGTTCGACACCGCCGTGGCCGAGCGGGGCGGGACGCTCTCGACGGGCCAGAAGCAGCTACTGTCGTTTGCCAGGGCGCTCGCCTTCGATCCGCGGATTCTCGTGCTCGACGAGGCGACATCGAGTGTCGACACGGAGACCGAACTCCTGATCCGGGACGCCCTGCACGTGCTGATGGCCGGCCGCACCACCATTGCGATCGCGCATCGGCTGTCGACCATTCAGGACGTAAACAAGATCCTCGTCCTGCACAAGGGCCAGCTGCGGGAATCCGGCACACACCAGGAATTGCTGGCGCTGCGGGGGATCTACTACCGTCTGTATCAACTGCAGTACAAAGACGAGGAGCGGTCTACTTCTTTACGATCTTAATGTCCCCGCTGAACGACGTGACTTGCAGCACCGCGGATCCGTCGCCAAACGTTCCCTGCAGGGTCTGGCGCATCCGCCGGCCGCGGCCACGCGTGGAGTCCCCTCCCGCTTTCGGTGTCAGTGCCAGATCGCTTGTCACCTCACCACTGAAGGTCGAGGCGGAGAGCTCGATCCCCATCTTGTCGCTGACAACGATGCTGACGTCGCCGGAGTGCGAGGTCAGCTCGTACCGTCCTCCCTTGGCCAGGGGACCGCCGAACGTGATGTTGCCGCTCACCGACTTGAGCGCCGCGCGTGGCGTGACAATCTGGTCGCACGTCACATTGCCACTGATGCTGTTCACTTCCAATTCGCTGGCCCTGACGTCCATCAGCTTGACGTTGCCGCTCACGCTGCTCGCGCTCAACGCGCCGGTTGACTTCGACGCCTGGACGTGGACGTTGCCCGAAATCGACTTGACCGCGCGCACGTCGGCCGCCGAGGCCACCGTCACGTTCCCGCTGATGCTGTTCAGGTGCATCTCACCGTCCACGGCTGAGACCTTCTCATCACCCGAGATCGACCTCACGATCAGCGCGGCCCCACGGGGCACTGTCACGGTGTAATCGACCGACACGCTGTTGCTGCCTCTCCGCTCGGGGTAGCGCGTCCGTACTTCGACGCGATTGGCCGCGGCCGTGACTTCGATCGTCACTTCCTTCAATTCCTCGGCGGTCCGGCCCTTCTTGACGGCAGCGATGATCACGTGATCACCCGATCCGCCCGTGATGACGATGTCGCCGGCGATGTTCGAGAGCTCGAACGTCCCGCCCTTGGCAAGCGGAACCGTCTTCGAGAACGCCTCGGTCTGCTGCGGGGCGTCGAGAAGGGACAGTCGGGCACCGGCCGGCGTTGCCGCACGGCCCGATCCCGCCAGAAGCAGAACGTTGACAACGACAAGCGCTGAAATGAGTCGACAGATCTTCATGGTGGCCCCTGATTACGATTTGCTCAGGCCCCCGATGAGTCTGGCCGCGCCCGCCTGGTCGCCCCTTCTCATGACGTTGATGAGCGCGACGGTGTCTTCGAGCAGCGCCACCTTCTGCCGCAGCGCGTCAAACAGGCTCGTCTGGGCGAGCTGACTGGTCGGCTGTGACGTGATGGCAGCGCGGCTCTCGCGGATCGCCTGATCGATGATGCCGAGATTCTTCTGAAGCGTGGCGGCCACGGCCGGATCGAGTGCCGCGTGCTCGGTCGCGACGATCTTCTCGAGTCCGGTAATGGCCTGCTGGTAATTGGCATCGGCGATCCGCAAGTGCTCGTCAACATCTTTGACGGTGTCAGGCGCGGAAGGGTGCACTGCCGTGGCAGCACTTTCGGTGGACGGGGTTTGCTGCGGAGACGGCCGAGGCCCTCGCAGCACGACGACACTGGTCACCACCGACAACACCATGACAGCCGCCATGGCCAGCGCGACGCGGGTGGCGGTCCAGAATGCCCGAGGTCTGGCGGGCGCCTCAACGGCCAGTTGCTGCGCGATCCGCGCCCACACTTCGGGCCGTGGCCGGCGGGCCGGCAGATCACCGGCGCTGCGCCGGATCTCACGCAGGTCGTCCGCCGTGCGCCGGCACGATTCGCACTCGGCGAGATGGGATTCAAGCTGCTGACGCACGGCAAGGTCCAGCCGGTCGTCGACCAGGTCGTCAATCAGCGGGCCCATCCGCTCGCACTGACGCGGTCCGGGTTGTGTGGTGTCCATCACCAGGTTCCTCGTCTCCCAGCCGAACCAACTCCGTCTGCCGGAGCCGCCACGCGCACGGCCTCATCGGCAGAGCCGCCTCGTAGATACGCCCGCAGGCGGAGGCGGGCCTTGTGCAGCAGCGATTTCGACGTGCCTTCCGCGATGCCGAGCATGTCGGCCACCTCGTGGTGTTCGTGTCCCTGAACGTCGTGGAGCACGAATGCCGCCCGGTAACTTGGGGGCAGTCGCGAAATGGCCGATTCGAGATCAATCCGGTCGAGCGCCCGATCCGGTCTCCACGACGGGCTCGCCACCGGTTCCAGGCTCTCGACGTCGTCTATGAAGTCGGTGACCTTCCGCTCTCGGCCCTTGCGGCTTCGCAGGTGATCTAGACACGCGTTCACGGCCATCCGGTAGAGCCACGTGCCGAGGGCGGCCTCGCCACGGTAACTGTCGATTCGGCGGAATGCCTGCAGGAACACATCCTGCAGCAAGTCCTCGGCATCGGCCGCGCTTCCCGTGATCCGGCAGGCCACCGTGTAGAGCCGGCCGCTGTGACGTCGATAGAGTTCCTCGAACGCGACCATCTCGCCGCGCCGGCACCGGGCCGCCAGATCCCGGTCCGATCGATCGGCTTCTGTCTTGTTCGACGTAGTCATGGCCCCTCTGAGTTGCCTCGCGCGCGGGGGAAATCTGCACGCGACCGCTGCTCCGACGATACGGCGCGTCTGCCGGGATGGTTCCCGGCGCCGGTCGTCAGAACCGGAGGCGAAGGCCCGCGGTCGCCTGGACGCCGCCAAGTCTGACGCTTGTGGAGCTGCCAGGCACGGGCGAGAATGATGCGGTCGCCCGCGAGAACCGGACGAGGCCGCCAAACCCCACGTGCCGGTTCACCAGATAGGACAGGTCCAGGCCGGCAGTAAAGCCAACCCCCGTTTTTCGGACCGTCCGGGAGTCGACGCCGGTGAGCGTCGCCGAGTCGAAGGGATACACCTCGGAATATCGGGGCAGCGTGGCCATCTCCTGGCGCGTCGTGAAGTACGCCGGCCCGGCAAACAACATCACATCGACGGCCCGTGCCGGCCGGACGAGCCAGGACAACTCCGCCGACGTCATGACCTCGTCCCGATTGAGGTCGTTCACCACCCCCGACACGTTCCGAAACTGATTAAAGTAGAACGGATTGGGCAGCCGCGCGGTGATGGCGGCGGACCCGGCCCGGTCGAACCGGGAGACGCCCACGCCCAGATACAGATTGCCCCCGATCCGGACGCCCGCGCGACCGGCGACAACTCCTGCGCTGACAAACCGATACGAGGCGGTCATCGTCCCGTCCTCACCGTTCAACTTGAATGTCACATTCGATGTGAATGCAGACGTCCCGGCTTGGACCCCGCCATCCACGTGGATGTACCCGGTGTCGGCCCGCTTGCCTGATGTCTGGGCATCGACGCGCCCCGCCGCCATCGCCACCAGGGCTGCCGCCGCCAGCGTCAAGAGAGAATGTCGTTTCATGTCGTTGTTCCTCTGAGTTCGTCCACGTCGTTTCCGCGTCATGATACTCCGACGGCCGTCCACGCCTGGGTCACGGCCTGCTCGACGTTGCTACCCACTCCATACAAATCTCGTGCCGCCTGAATCGTCGCGCCCCGCGCCACCGAAAATGTCGCACCCGCCGGGAGCATCTGCGTGAAGGCCCGGAAAAACACTTTCTCGATCTTGTCGCGCGCGGCGCTGCCGACGCCGGTGACGCTGAGCCCGGACGTGCGATCGGTGCCGCCTTCGATCGCCAGGTAGAAGGCGTGATTGGAGATGCCCGAGTTCGTGTGGACCCCGCCGTTATCGGACGTGCCCAGGTACCGCTTCGAATAGTGATCCGGATCGCCGAACGCCGCGGGGTTGGCCATCGACCTGAACCCGCTCATCGGCGTCGTGAGATCCTCGCCGAGCGTGTAATCGGCCTTCAGATAGCCGCTGCCGGCCGGCTGAAAGTAGAATTCCGCGCTCGTGCCCATCATGTCTGAGAACGATTCGTTGAGCGCGCCGGATTCGTTCCTGTAGATCAGGCTCGACGAGTAATCGGTGATGCCGTGCGTGAGTTCGTGCGCGACGACGTCGAGGGCCCCGGCGAAGTAGTTCCACCTGTATCCGCTCACCGTCGCCTCAGGCGGCAGGCCCTCGCCGTACACCATGATTCCGTCGCCGGCGTAGAACGCATTCAGGTAGTAGAGATTCAGTATCGGCGAGGTGACCGTCTTCCAGTCCGCGCGGTTCACCGGGTGCACCACACTCTTCATCGTCAGGTTGTGCCCATCGAGGCCTGATCGATCGAACCGTTTGTAGAAGAAGTCAAACGTCCACCCGGTGTACGCGTGCGCGTCAACGGTCGCCGGATCGGTCCAGGTGGTGTCGGTGCTGGCGCTCATGTCGGAGAGGCCGAGTGTGATCAAGCCGCTCAGGAGCTTCTGAGTCCGGGACAGATCGCCCTTCAGATCGAACGTATAGATCGTCGCGGGCCTCATCTGGTCCCACGCCACGTGAGCGCCGCTGCTGAGCGTCACGCTGACCTTCTTCTGATCGCCCAGCACGCCGATGCCGGTCCCGATCTCTGTCTGGAGGTCGCTGTAGCTCGACACCAGATCACCGGTGTGCGCGTCGATGAAGTACACGATCAGATCGTCAGCGGTGGCGAGGCGGACGCGGTACGCCAGGGCGAAGCCGCCGGCGTCGCGGGGCACCACGAGCAGGTCTGGCGGCCTGGTTGGCTCCTGCCTGATCCCCGCAAGCCTCGAGGCGGCCGCCGAAGCATCCTCGCCGCTGAGCGTCGGCGACGTGTCAACGTCGATCGCCGGGTACACCGTGCCGAACGCCGATATGAGTTCAGTCCCTTCGAGCTGGCGGACGATTTCTCCCCCGAACACGCGGACGCCCCGATGGTACTGGTCGAGCCGCTGGTGGCGGCGTCCGCCCATCAGTTGATCGCGTTCCGAGGTGCGCAGCCGCAGCTCGCCTCCGCGCATCATCCGGCCGATCTCGGCATCCCAGGTGCGCAAGTCGGCCGCCCGCGTCGCGCCGATCTCCCGTGGCCGAGCCTGCCGCGAGTCCTGCGCGGGCCCGCCTTGCGTCGGTCCGGCCATCAGCAGGACCGGCGCCGCCAGGCAGATCGCCAGCAAGGCAATCGGCCAGCGTCGGCCTCGTATCAGCGCACGCATTGCACCTCCGTGTCGTGAGCGTAGGCGAGCCGCTGCGGCGTGTCAACAGGGGTCGGGCGCATCGCGCAGGCCGTCGCGCTGGTCTTCGCGCGGATCTTACGCCGGCGCCGGCGGGAGGAGGGGTTCACGCGGCCGCCTCATCGAGAAACGTCAGTGGATCGATACCGATGTCCTCCGGATCGACCGGGGTCACGATGCGCGGCGGCGGCCCGATCATGGTGTCGTCCATCCAAAGCGCCAGGTCCACCGGCGTCGTCAGGCGGCGTCCATCGGCGTCGATGACGACGCGGACGGCTGGACGAGACGGATCGGGCGCGTGCGTGCGCAGAACGACAGCCAGCGCGCCGGTGTCGAGTCTGACGACGTTGCCGGGAGGATAGATCCCGAGCAACTGGCTGAACCGGCGGACCAGATGCCGGTCGAACCGGGTGCCGTCGTTCTGCTGCAGGACGGCCTGGATGCGGTCGGTCGGGAAGGCCTGCTGGTAGGTGCGCTGCGACCGCATGGCGTCATAGACGTCGGCGATGCCGCAGAGCTGAGTGGCCAGGTTCAGGCCCGCCCGAACGGCGGTTGCCGGGTACCCGGTGCCGTCAATCCGCAGGTGGTGTTCGAACGCCACCACAGCCGACAGCGGCGGCAATTCGAGCTGCCGTCGAAGAATGTCGGCCCCATCCACCGGATGCCGCTGCATAACGGCGAACTCCGCGTCAGTGAGCTTGTCGGGTTTGGTCAGGAGTTCGGCCGGCGTCCTGATCTTTCCGATATCGTGCATCAGGCCGGCGGCCCCGAAATGGCGCAGCGGCGTGCCGTCGACGCCGAGGCTCTTGGCCTGCGCCATCGTCAGGACGCTCACGTTCACCAGGTGCGTGAACGTGTAGTCATCGTACCGGCACATGGCAGTCAGGGCCATCATCGCCCGACGGTTCTGCCCGACTCCGCAAGCGAGATTCTCGACGATCGCCATCGTGGCCACCGGATCGGGCGCGCCTTCAGCGCGCGTCTGCTCCCACAGCGCACTGACGCTGGCGACCGCCTGCTGGTAGGCCTCTCGAAGGGCGCCGATGTTTCGGCGACCGGTCGACTCACCGTGCTTCTGGAGGTACAGGCGCCCAACGTGAATGTGCGTGGTGCTGTCGACGGCGGCGACAGCGCGGTCGCCGTCGCCGGGTCGGGCGCCGGCCACGGCCAGGGCGTGCACGAACGTGAGGAGTTCGTCTTCCGTCACGCCGGGGTCGATGGCCAGACGCTCGATGCCGGCCGCCCGGAACCGTTCAGCGATTTCAGCCGCACCCGTCGCCTCCAACATGGGGATTCCGTCCACCACGATCTGCCGGTCGACCAGTCCAATGACCACGGCAGCGTGTTCGATCTGCAGGCGCTCCAGCGTCTCAACCAGCTGCCCGGTGGCGCGCGCCACGATGGGGTGATCAGCCGAGTACAGCTGAATCGCCCTGGTCGCGGAGGCGAGCCCCTTCAGCAAACTTTCCGAGATCTGCACCTGGCGGGCATCATCGGTCATAACGGATCTCCCGGCGCTCTTCGATTCACGACTCTGGTCACTGCTCTCCCTGGCGCGCCGCAAGGAGGCGGCGCGCGGCCGATCTGGCGCCTCGTGGTCCCGCGCCGGCGGCGGCGCGAAGCGCCTCAAGCGCGTCGGGCGTGCCGATGCGAGCGAGGGCCTGGAGTGCCAGGCGGCGAAGCGCGACGATCTTGAACGGGGCCCAGACACCTCGCTTGTTGGTCACCTCGGCCAGCGCCTCGACGGCGGTCCGGCCGCCGATGGCGCCGAGTCGGAGCACCGCGCGTTCGTACACCTGCCACATCGGGCCACGGCAGGGAGCCAACCGAACCAGATGTGCCAGCATCGGCAGCGCATCTTCGTTCGGAAGGGTGGAAAGCATGCCAGTGATGACCGAGCGGGCATGTTCGGTTCCCGTGCTCAACGCACGCGTGAGCGTCTCGAACGCGGCCTCTGTGCGCATCATGGCAATCGCGCGCGTCGCGTCTCGCTGCACCTGCGGCTCCGCATCGTCGAGCAGGCTCTCGAGATCGAGCAGCGCGTCATGACCGCCGAACTCGCGCAACAGTTGCACCGCCGTTCGGCGGACAGCCGAATTCGACGATTGCTTCAGCCGTTCGACGGCCTGCCGCCCCCCGGCGCCCAGGTCCAGGAGAACCTCGACCAGGTGCTGGCGCGCCCGCGTGCGTTCTTCGCGCGAGAGCACTTCGGCCAGCGGCCCGACAATCGACGTGCCGAGGGCGTGGCAGAAGTGCTTGGCGGCAGCGACGATGTTCTTGTCGGTCGTGTCGAGGTGGGTCGCGACGTGGCGCATCACAGCCGCGTTCAGCGTGCGATCCAGGAGGGATCCGGCCAGCGTCTGCACGGAGGGATCGGGGTGGTCCTGCGCCTGGCGGTGTATCGATCCGACCAGGAACGTGGCTGACGGAAAGTCGCCGAGGACCACCAGCGTGTCGACGCGGGCGAGAGCCAGATCCGCCAGTTCGCGCCAGCGGCTGGCATTGAGCTGCAGACGCATCAGGTCCACCAGCATCTGTGAGTCGAGCAGTCTGACGGCCGATTCGTCCACCGAGCTGATCCAGGCCGCCACGCGGTCAGGCGGGTCGGTTCGGTCCTGATCCAGGTCCACGGCGCGGTCCGCAATCCGATCGAGTTCGGCGCCGTACGTGTCTGGGACGAAGCGCTCATCGGAGTACGAGAGGAGGAACATTTCTGATGACTGCCACGCGACGGCGGCCGTGTCGTCGACGGGCTCACCGGTTCTCTCGACCGACTTGCGCGCCAGATTCAGAATGGCCGAGCGCCGGGAGCGGTCGGGCGCGAGGCCGCAGAACGCGTCGGCAACTGCCGGCGAGGTGCCGCGGCCGTTGCGCACCTCTGATGCGATCAGCCCGGCGATCGCGGCGTCGTCGATCCGGCGCGCGACGTCCGCGATGAACCGGCCGAAGCTGGCGCGCGTGCCTGTTCTCGACGCGTTCACCATCGGGCCGAGGGTGGCCAGGGGCAGCCGCGCCGCGGCGTCGGCGATGGCCGACATCACCGAGTCGAGCGCGTCAGGCTGTGTTCGCGCCACAAACTGTGCGACCGCGTGGAGCAGTCCCGCCAGCTGCTCGGCGCCGCCTTCCCGATTCCCCACGGTCCGTTCAGTGATCGCGGTGAACAACTCGCCGATCTGCCCCGGACGATCGAGGACCTCGCTGATCAGATCTATCGTCCAATCGTCCAGCGCGACCCGATCTCCCTCGAGACACTCGGCGACGATTTGGTCCCACGTGGCCCGATCGCCCCGGATGCGCTCCCGAAGGAGCTCCTGGAAGTCGATGCGGCGCAACTCAATCCTGGATTGACCCTCCGAGGACCACAGACGTGCCAGCCCGCCCCGAAGCCGAGCCTGTCCGGGAGGTACGCCGAGGACGGTGAGGAAGCGGCGCCACAACGCCTCGTCAGTGTGCGGCTGGACGACGACCTGTGCGACCTGATGGGCGTAGAGCAGCGCTGCCAGTTCGGCGACGGCGGCCTCCGGTTTCGCGATCTGGCGGCCGCCAACCAGCAGCGCGTCCGGTGTGACCGCGAAGCCGAGCGGACCCGACGTTGTCGCGGCCTCTGCGGCAGCGGTGAGAGCGAGCAACGCGCTCGAGACCGTCGGATGTTCCCCCGGATAGAGCACCACCGCCCGGGAGGCGGCCTTACACGCGCGCGCGAAGCTCGTGAGCAGCGCGGCGGTCTCGGCCGGCACCGGTTCGAGTGTGACGCCGTCGGATTCAGCCTTCTGCGTCATGCGGGCACCTGGCTGGGCGCGTCGAGTCCCAGGCTCTTCGCGTCGACCGCTTCGAGCACGGAGTAGGGATGCCGGCCTTGATCATCACGGTCGGCCGTATCCACGATCCATGGCCGGTCGACCCGATCGTTGTGCGAGTCGATGAGGATCCTGACAATCGGCCGGAATGCGTCGGTGGCGTGCTCCGCCGTGACGATGCCGAGCTCTCCGGTCTTCAGGCGCACGCAGGTGCCGACGGGGAAGATCCCGACCAGCGAGATGAACCGGCGAAGCAGCGTCGGTTCGAACGCCTGGCCCGACTCTTCCGCCAGCATCCTGCGGACACGAGCCGCCGGCAGCCCGTCACGATAGATCCGTTTCGTCCGCAGCGCATCGAACACGTCGGCAATCGACACGAGCATCGTGCAGAGGTTGAGCGTTCGCGCCCCGACGTTCTCGGGGTAGCCGCTCAGGTCCTGTCTCAAGTGATGCTCGAAGGCGACAATGGGTGCGAGCGGCGACATCTCCGGTATGTGACGGAGAATCTGAGCGCCGTCCACGACGTGCCGTCGCATGATGGAGAATTCCTCGGGGGTGAGCTGCTCAGGCTTGTTGAGGATCTCGCGGGGCGTCTTCACCTTGCCGATGTCGTGCATGAGGCCCGCCAGCCCGAATTCGCGCAACAGTTGCCCCTCGATGCCCAGCGTGCGCGCCTGCGCCATGGTCAGCAGCGACACGTTCACCATGTGTGTGAACGTGTACTCGTCGTGCCCCTTGAGTTCGGTGAGCGCGAGCATCAGCGTCCGATCCTGGGTCATCGACGTCGCCAGCGCGTCGATGATGAGGTGCGCGGCGTTCGGATCGGGCTCATCGCCGGCTACCGCAGAGCCCCATAACGCGTCGGCCGCGGCCACGGCCACCCCGTACACCTGCCGGGCGGCGCCGACATCCATGATGTCGGGCGTCTGGTCGTCCGTCGAAATCGTACCCACCGACACGCCGGTGATCGGCGTCCCAGCCAGGCGCTCGGACAGCGGGCGGGTGTCACGATCCGCGATCACGCCGACAAACGTCCGCAGGCCCTCCTGCCCCATGTCCTTGGAGAACGTCAGCTTCCCGACTTGGCGCTCGCGGAAATGGCGGACGAGCCCGGCGGAACCTGCCGATCCCTTCAGCCTGGTTCCGCCCACCACGACGTCGCTGCCGAAAAAGCCAATCGACAGCGTGGGCCGGCTGCGGAACTGCTCCTCGAATGCGGCGAGCAGGCCGCCGACGCTCCGGTTGACGATCGGGTGGGTGGGTGAGTACAGAGCGTTGGCTCGGATGGCAGCGACCAGCCGCTTGACGAGGTCATCGAGGGGTCGTGGGTCTTCCGCCGTCATGTTCTCGTGCCCCGCGCCAGTCGCGCGTGTCCTCTCGACAGGACGTCGCCATCGGTGACCGCCTGGTCGAGGGCCGCCAGGGCCGCGTCCGTCTTCATCGATGCCAGCACGCCGGCTGCCGTGCGCTTCACACGACTGGCCCTCGCCAGCCGCAGCCAACTCCAGGCGCCGAACGTCCTGGCGATGGCCGGGACGGCCGCGTCATCATTCACGAGACGCAAGGCGCGAAGCACGCGGATGGCGAGCTCGTGCTCCGGCCCGAGCGGGTCGATCGTGTCGAGCGTGGCGGCCAGCAGCGGCGCAGCGCGCCGTTCGCGACTGGCGGCGAGCGCGTCGACAACCAGATGACGAAGCGCAGACGGGCCATCCCGCAGCGCCGCGATCACCGGCCGCAGGGCCGAGCTGTCGTCGATGCGCACGAGCGCGACGACCGCATCTCGCGCGGTTCGGACGTCCTCTCCGCCGATCAGCTTCTGGAGCACGGCGATGGCCTTGTCGGTGCCGATGCGGCCGATGCACTGAAGTGCGGCGCGGCAGACGGCGCGGTCCGAGGATTCGATCAGTTGAGTGAGCGGCGCCACCGCTTCGTCGCCGAATTGCACGATGACCTGGTCAAGACGATGGCGACCTTCGCCCTCGGGTGCGGTCAGCATGGAGGGAACGAGCGATTCCAGCGCTGCCGGGCCGAGCTGATGACAGAACCGCCCGAACCACGCCAGTTGCGTGCTGTCGAAATCGGCCAGCGCCAAGCTCATCTCGCTCAGCGACGTCGAGCGGGCAATCGTCTCGAGCGCTTTGCTGCCGGCCTCCGCGTGGTGCGGCGACCGGTCCGAGGCCGTCGTGTCAAGCGTGTGGACCACCCGATCGGCCTCGACGGTATCGGCCGACATCAATAGATCTTCGGCCAACGCCGCCAGATCGTCTGCGGTCTCGACGATCTCGCCCTGCCGTTCCTCCAGCGCAAACAAGTCGAGCAGAAGCACAGATGAGAGCGATCGGATCGAGTCGGACGACACGGTGCGCATCCATTCGTCCATCTGAGGGGGTACGCTCAGTCTCAACTGGTGTGAACGCGACTCGGCGTCATCCAGGCTGGCAGAGTACTCGGTCGAAGTGTAGGCCACGTCGCCGGGCCCGCTGAGCATCTGTTCAAGTGAATGGAAGGCGGCACCAATGCCTGCCGCGCCTTCGTCGATGTCAGGTGCCGAGCGTGCTCGTGCCAGGCGCAGCACCTGCTGCTGCCGGGCGGGATCAGGAGCAAGCGTGCTGAACGCCGCCGCGATGCGGCCCGAGGCCTTGCCTTCGGCCGCGAGCGATCGGGCCAGCATGCGCGCCACCTGATCGTCATCGAACAAGTTGCCCATCGCCGTGGTGACGTCCGAGCCGCTGCCGGACTCAGTCGACTCCGCGACCGCCCGCATCACCACCTGGGGATCGAGCCGGGAAGCGGCCTCTGCGAGGTTGCGCAGCGTGGCCGACTTCTCGTCCGGAGACTGGGCCTCGACCGCCCGCACCAGGCGCCGAAAGGTCGTCAGCACAGTGGCGGCCTGCGCCGCGACCACTGCCGACTGTGGTTTGCCGGCTGCGAGGGGCGCGACCTCACGCGCCAGCGATTCGATCGCATCAGTCGAACGGGCGATCTCGAGCAGGCGCTGCTGGACTGATGAGCCTTCAGTGGGCCGGCCGCTCGACATCGACGACACGATGGACTCCCAGACGTCATCATGCGCGGTCGAGTCAGCCCGTGCTGGGGCGTCTGACCCGGCGCCGGGGGGGGACAAGAGAGGCGGGCCGCCGGCCGCCGGCCCCCGGTCGGCCATCAGTGCCTCAAAGTTGATCTGGTCGATTTCCACGCTCTGGTGGCCGGACTCAGCCCACGCTTTGGCAGGCCCTCCGAGGGCGCGGACGGCGTCGGCGTCCGCGATCAGCATGCGGAGCAAATCGGAGAGCACGGCCGGGGTGGTGGGGGACGGAAACCGCAACCGAAGCACGTCGTGGTCATGGAGCATCGCGGCCGCTTCCGTGACGCGCACGTCGCGCGCCAGCGCCGCGCCGTTGACCATCAGGGTCACGGGCGTCACTCCGATTGTCAGATCCGAGTGGGCCTGTAACGCGTCGACGGCTCGCGCAAGCCGATCCAGTGCCGTCAACGACGCTGGGTGGTCGGGCGAGTACATCTGCCAGGTCCGCGCCGCCGCGACGAGCATGCGGGCGAAGCTCGCCACGTCGCCGGCGGCGTTGGGAGGCACGGTGTGCGAGTTGGAGGCAGACATAGACTGAGCCGCCCGCCTGGAGCGGCTACACAGGAATATCGGCACTTCGAGCCCGCGACTTTCGCTATACTTCTGATTCCCATGCGTGCCGTCGACATCATCCGCAGAAAGCGGGACGGATTCGGGCTCACCCGCGACGAAGTCGACAGTTTCGTCACGGGCGCCACCGATGGATCCTGGCCCGATTACCAGATTTCCGCCCTGTTGATGGCCATCGTGCTCCGCGGGATGGGAGACGAGGAAACAGCCTGGCTGACTGACGCGATGGCTCGATCAGGGGCCAGATTCGACCTGGCGAGCCTGCCCGGGCTGAAGGTGGACAAGCACAGCACCGGCGGCGTGGGCGACAAGACCTCGCTCATCCTTGCGCCCCTGGCCGCTGCCTGCGGCGCCATCGTCCCGATGATGTCGGGACGCGGGCTGGGACACACCGGAGGAACGCTCGACAAGCTGGAGGCGATTCCGGGCTTCAAGGTCGATCTGTCGGCCCGGGAGATCGTCGATGCGCTCGCCGAGGTGGGATGCGTCATCGTTGGCCAGACGCGTGACATCGCCCCGGCCGACAGACGCTTGTACCGTTTGCGGGACGTGACAGCCACGGTGGAGAGCATTCCGCTCATCACCGCGTCGATCATGAGTAAGAAGCTCGCCGAGGGGATTGACGCCCTTGTGCTCGACGTCAAGGTGGGGCGCGGCGCGTTCATGAAGACAGCGCCGGAGGCCGACCAGCTGGCTCGAGCGATGGTCAGCGCCGGGCGGCTGGCCGGAGTGCGGACCGAAGCGCTGCTGACGCGGATGGATGCGCCGCTCGGCCGAGCCGTCGGTAATGCGCTCGAGGTGATCGAGTCGATCGAGACGCTGCGCGGCGAGGGCCCTCCGGATCTGACGGGGCTGTCGGTGATGCTGGCGGCGCGGATGGTGCTGATGGCGGGGCGCGCCGAGACGGCGGCCGAGGCGGAGCGCCTGGTTCGAAGTGCACTGGCTTCAGGCGAGGGGCTCGCCAGGTTCCGGCAGATGGTGGCCAGGCAGGGCGGCGATGTATCGGTGGTCGACGATCCGGCCCGCCTCGCCCTGGCGTCGGGACGCGAGATCGTGCGCGCGGCTCGGTCCGGTTACGTCACCGGGCTCGACGCGATGATGGTTGGCCGGGCGGCGGCCGCCCTGGGCGCCGGACGGGCCACTGCCGAGGACCGGATTGATCACGGCGTCGGAATCAAGGTGCTGGCCACGCCTGGCGCACTCGTGCGCTCGGGCGGACCCGTTCTGGAGCTGTACCATCGCGACAGTCTGGGATTGCGCGACGCCGTCGACCTGGCCGGGCAGGCGATCGAACTGGGTGCGGCGCCGCCGGCGCCGCAGGCCCTCATGGTCGGCGAGATTACCTGACCGCTTTGCTGGAGATGGCATGAGCACGACACCTGTCACGACGTCTGGCCGCTCGGGCTGGCGCCTGTCCTCGACGGAAGTCTGGATTTTCGCCGGCGGCGCGCTGGCAGCGTTGCTGGCCGTTCTGCTGGCCAACGTCGGCGGCGTGCCCAAGGCGCAGCCGTTCGCCGGCGCCATCGTCATTCTCGGCATTGCCTACGCGCTGTCCAACAACCGGCGGGCCATCGATCTGCCGACCGTGTTGTGGGGCCTTGGACTGCAGATCGTCTTCGCGCTGATCGTGCTGAAGAGCGAATGGGGTCAGCGGCTCTTCAGGGATCTGGGTGACAAGATCACGTGGCTGCTCGATTTCGCCGGCGTCGGCTCGGCATTCGTCTTCGGGCCGCTCGGCGACAGGCAGGGCTGGCCCCGCATCATGACGGCGGTGCTCGGCGCGGACGGGGCTCGCTACTCGATGATCTTCGCGTTCCAGGTGCTTCCCACGATCATCTTCATCGCGGCGCTGTTCGCCATCCTGTACTACTTCGGCGTGATGCAGTTTGTCGTGCGCATCTTCGCGTGGGGCATGCGGAAGGTGATGAAGGCGAGCGGCGCGGAATCGCTCAACGTCGCCGCCAGCATCTTCATGGGCCAGACCGAGGCGCCACTCACCATCCGGCCGTACCTGCCTAAGATGACGAATTCCGAATTGATGACCGTTATGACATCCGGCATGGCACACATTTCGGGAGGCATCATGGCGGCCTACATCCTGTTCGGGATCGAGGCGAAGCACCTGCTGACGGCCGTGATCATGACCGCGCCAGGCACGCTGATGATGGCCAAGATGTTCGTGCCGGAGACCGAAGAGCCCGAGACGATGGGCACCATCAAGCTGGAGGTGGAACGGACCGACGTCAACGTCATCGACGCCGCTGGACGCGGGACGGGCGAGGGGCTGCACCTGGCGCTCAACGTCGGAGCGATGTTGATCTCGTTTCTGGCGCTGGTCGCGCTGCTGAATGCCCTCCTCGGCATCTGCGGGTCGTTTGCGGCGGCCAACCTCGGGATGACGTCGCTCGCCAACCTGAGCCTGCAGCAGGTGTTCGGCTGGGCGTTCTCGCCGGTTGCCTGGGCAATGGGTGTCCCCTGGAAGGACTCGCAGATTATCGGGAACCTGCTCGGCACGCGCATGGTGCTGAACGAGTTTGTCGCGTACGCGCAACTGGGGAATTATGCCGGCGCGACGGCCGTGCACGCGGCGGGATCGCTGTTTGGGACCATTGATCCGAAGTCGTTCACGATCGCGACCTTCGCGCTGTGCGGCTTCGCGAACTTCAGTTCGATCGGCATTCAAATCGGTGGAATTGGCGCGCTGGCGCCCAACCGGCGGCACGACCTGGCCCGCCTCGGATTGCGGGCCATGCTCGCCGGCACGCTGGCGAACTTCATGACGGCGACTATTGCGGGGTTCCTGCTGTGATGGACGACTATTCGAAGATTCAAGATGCGGCCGCCTTTGTGCGCGAACGCGTCGGGGACGTGCCTCGCGTGGCCATCGTCCTCGGGTCCGGACTCGGGGACCTTGCGCAGACGCTGGATGCGTCCGTGTCGATGCCCTATGCCACGATTCCCGGATGGCCGGTCTCGACCGTGATCGGGCACGCGGGCCAGCTCGTGGTCGGACGTGTGCGCGGACACCGAGTCGCTGTGCTGTCAGGCCGCGCACATTTCTACGAGGGGTACCCAATGGCGTCCGTGGTGTTCGCCACGCGCGTCATCGGTGCGGCTGGCGTCAAGAGCGTCATCCTGACCAATGCCGCCGGCGGGATCAATACGTCCTTCTCGCAGGGCGCGTTAATGGTGATCGATGACCATCTCAACCTGGTCGGCACCAATCCGCTGATTGGCCCCAACGACGAACGACTCGGGCCGCGATTTCCCGACATGACCGAGGTCTATTCGAAGCGGCTCCGCGGACTGGCCGACGAAGCCGCGAGTCACATAGGGCAGGTCCTGGCCCACGGGGTGTATGCCGGGCTGCACGGGCCGAGTTACGAGACGCCGGCCGAGATTCGATACCTTCGCACGATTGGCGCCGACGCGGTCGGCATGTCCACGGTGGCCGAGGCGATTGTGGCGCGCCACATGGGGATGGAAGTGCTCGGCTTGTCGTGCATCACCAATATGGCGGCCGGCGTGTTGCCGCAGGTTCTGAACCATGCGGAGGTGATGGAGACCGCGCAGCGCGTCAAGGGTGCGTTTATCGCGCTGCTCCAGGAGATCGTGGAGCACATCGGAGAACATCGTGAACAACCACACGCTGGTTGACGCCGCGCGCCAGGCACGCCAACGGGCGTTTGCGCCCTACTCGACGTTCAAGGTCGGAGCCGCGCTCGAGACCGCCGACGGCACGATCGTCACCGGCTGCAACATCGAGAACTCCACGTACGGTCTGACCGTGTGCGCCGAGCGGGTCGCGGTGTTCAAGGCCATTTCCGAGGGTCATCGGGCATTCACGCGCATCGCCGTCGTGGCCGACACCCAGGAGCCGACGCCACCCTGCGGGCCCTGCCGTCAGATTCTCTGGGAGTTCTGCGGAGACATCGAAGTCATCCTGGCGAACCTCACCGAAGAGAAGGGCCGCTACAGGATGAAGGACCTCCTCCCGCTGCCCTTCGACGCCCGCCTGCTGCGGCCCTGAGATCTCCCGCGCCCTTCTTGTATGATGAAGGGAATATGCTGCCAACTATAGACTGGCAAGACGATGCCGTGGTCATGATTGACCAGCGGAAGCTGCCCGGATCCGAGATCTGGGTCCGGTGCCGCACCGCGAACGAGGTGGCGAAAGCCATCAGAACCATGGTGATTCGCGGGGCGCCAGCGATTGGCGTGGCGGCGGCCATGGGTATCGCGATGGGGATGCGCCGCAGCAAAGCCACCGGGACCCGGGCGTTTGCGACCGAGTTCCAGAAGATCTGCAACACCATGGCGGCGACGCGGCCGACCGCCGTCAATCTGTTCTGGGCCATCGAGCGCATGAAGCGTACGTTTGCCGCGCTGGCCCAGGCCGGCGCGTCGGTCGACCAGATTCGCGCCAGCCTCGACGGTGAGGCCCGCCTCATCCACGACGAGGACGTGGCCAGTTGCCGGGCGATGGGACGGCATGGCGCGGAGCTCGTGCCGGACGGCGCTCGCATCCTGACTCACTGCAACGCCGGGGCGCTGGCCACCGCCGGGTACGGCACGGCGCTTGGCGTCATTCGGGGAGCCGTGGAGCAGGGAAAGCACGTCACCGTGATCGCCGATGAGACGCGTCCGTTCCTGCAGGGCGCGCGCCTCACCGCATGGGAACTGGTGCGCGACGGCATCGACACGACGGTGATCACCGACAGCATGTCCGGCGCGATGATGCACCAGGGGCTTGTCGACCTGGTGGTGGTGGGCGCGGATCGCATCGCAGCCAACGGCGATGTGGCCAACAAGATCGGTACCTATTCGGTGGCCGTCCTGGCGAAGGCGCATGGCATCCCGTTCTACGTTGCGGCGCCGCTCTCGACGGTGGACCTGGAGACGCCCGACGGATGGCGCATTCCGATTGAGGAACGCAATCCCCGCGAGGTGACCCACCTCGGCGCGACACGGCTCACGCCGGTGGGGGCGAAGATCAGGAACCCCGCGTTTGATGTGACGCCCAGCGCTTACGTCACTGCGATCATCACCGAACGAGGCGTGTGCCAGGCGCCGTATGCGGACTCCCTGCGCGAGGCAGTGAATGGCGCGCGGGAATAGTAGCCAGTAGTCAGTAGTCGGTAGACAGTAGCAAGAAGCAAGAAGGAAGAAGGAAGAAGGGTCTTGTAGGGGCACGGCATGCCGTGCCCGGACGTGAACTGACGTCACCCATGCGCATGCTCGGAATCGAATCATCGTGCGACGAGACGGCGGCCGCCGTGGTCGAGGAGACCCCTGAGGCAGCGAAGCCGTGGCTGGTGCGATCGAGCGTCGTGGCCTCGCAGGTAGAGATTCACCGCGAGTGGGGTGGCGTCGTGCCGGAACTGGCCTCGCGCCAGCACCTCCGCGACATCTGCGGCGTGGTGGAGCGAGCCCTGGCCGAATCGCAGACCGGCCGCGGCGATCTCGGCGCGATCGCGGTGACTCAGGGGCCGGGGCTGGTCGGGAGTCTGCTGGTCGGACTCTCATTTTCGAAGGCGCTGGCTGCCGTCTGGGATCTCCCGCTGGTCCCGGTTCACCACCTGGCCGGCCACATCGAATCGCTGTTCCTGCAGCACGGCGATCTGCCGCTGCCGGCCGTCGTTCTGGTCGCCTCTGGCGGGCACACGAGTCTCTACGAGGTGCGTCAGCCCGGACGCTACGATTTGCTGGGCAGAACGCGAGACGATGCGGCGGGAGAGGCGTACGACAAGGTGGCGAGGCTGCTCGGGCTCGGTTACCCGGGAGGGCCACTGATCGATAGACTGGCACCGCTCGGCGATGATCGCGCGATGGCGTTTCCGATCGCCAGGATGACGCATCCGGATCGCAACGCGCCGTTCCTGAAGGGGCAGTGGGATTTCAGCTTCAGCGGGCTGAAGACCTCGGTGCTGCGCTACGTGAAGGCCCGGGGCGCCGGCTGGACGCCGAGCGCGGCCGAGACCGCCGATCTCTGCGCGAGCTTCCAGCGCTCGGTCGTCGAGGCGCTGCTCGATCGGACATTCGCGGCCGCGCGCTGGTGCGGGGCTCGCAGCGTCGGCATCGCCGGGGGCGTCTCGGCCAACAGCCGGCTTCGGGCCGATGCTATGGCTGCGGGTGTGCGGGTCGGCGTGCCGGTCTTTGTGCCCTCGCTCGCGCTCTCGACCGACAATGCCGCCATGATCGCCGCCGCGGGGCTTCGGCGTTTTCACGCCGGCGTGCGCGCCAGCGCGGACCTGAACGCGGATCCGTCGCTGCGGCTGGAGTGACCGAGGAGGCGATCAGGCCTTCGCGGCCACCGCTTTCTCCCTGGCCGCCGTTCTGAGCAGCGAGAGTCCCGTGTAGATGACGACGATGGTAACGAGCCATCTGACCTTGGAGAGATCCAGAAGTTCCGTGAAAAAGAACAGCGCGAGCGCCGACCCGAAGATCCCGCCGATGGCCAGGCCAACGGAGGCGCGATGGCTGTGTTTCTGCTTTCGAACAAATTGCATGCTGGCAACGGGCATCAAGAATGCACAAGCGCCCATCATGATTGGGTATGCCGCACTTGGAGTCATTCCCAGCATGCTGATCAGTACCATGCACGGCGCGTAGTACCCAATGCCGAGCGGCATGATGGCACCCAGCAGGAGGCTCGCCAGCAGGGCGAGGGCCAGCTTCCCGCCGGTGACGCCGAGCACGACGCCAACCACCGCCGACGATTCGACGAAGCCCGCGACTTCCGGCGTCTTCGCTGCCTTCTCGGCGTCGGTCTGGGGGATCTTGACTTTGGACCACTCCCGGCCGGCAGTCACCAGTTCCAGCGGCGCACCGGCCTTTAGCGCGACGACCTGTTTGCCCGTCGAGTTGGCCTCGGCTCGAAGCACACCCTCTGCGGCGCCCACGCGCACGGCGTCTGACGGCATCATGCCCGTGGCCTTGGCGAGCATGAACCCCCCGGCGATGAGCAAGGCGACGCCCATGGCCACTTGGATCGCCCGCCTCGGCAAACGTGAGACGACCCCAGCCCCGAACCACGACCCGGCAACCGCCGTGACGATCATGAGGATCAACGTCACTGGATCGACGGCAATCACGGCGATGCCGATAAACGCCTGTGTGATCGTGGGCAGGCAATGGCCGACATTGAGCGTGCCCGGGATCAGTTCGTCGGCGACCAACTTCCGGAGCCGGACGTAAGTGGTGGTGGTGGCGAAGCTCCCGATGCCGAGCGCGTCAAAGAAGTTGGCAAAGAAGCCCACCGCGACGCGTTCGGCGTCCGGCGCGCCGGGATCGGGCATGTCGGGGTGCCTTCGCACCTCGCTGATCCACACCGCGATGAACAGAACGGCTAGAAACCCCAGTGCGATAAAAAGCGCCGTAATCACTCGCGCCTCCGTGTGGAACAGGGAACAGACTCGTTGCGGCAATTGTCGGGCGAATATATCATGCCGCCGGGGGAATAGATGACACCGACGCGCGATGCAGCCTGGGCCCTGTTGACCGAATACACGCAGAACGAGAGCCTGCGCAAACATGCGCTGGCGGTGGAGGCCGCGGTCCGTGGCTACGCCCGACGGTTCGGCGAGGATGAGGAGGCCTGGGGCGTCGCCGCGCTCCTCCACGACTTCGACTACGACCGCTATCCGGATCTCACGGACCATCCTTTTCGCGGGGCCGAGGTCCTGCGTGAGCGGGGCTACCCCGAGTGGCTGGTGCGCGCCGTCCTCTCCCACGCCGACCATACCGGCGTCGCGCGCGAGACGCGGCTCGAGCACACGTTGTTCGCGTGCGACGAACTCGCTGGATTCGTGACCGCCGCCGCGCTGGTGCGTCCATCGAAGAGCCTGATGGATCTGGAGGCGAAGTCGGTGGTGAAGCGGATGAAGGAAAAGGCCTTCGCGCGCGCGGTCAACCGGGACGACCTGCGCCGTGGCGCCGAAGAGATTGGTCTGCCGCTCGACGAGCACGTCGCAAGCGTCATTGCCTTCATGCGGGAGAAGGCGGACGAGTTGGGGCTGCGGGGGACGCTCTGACGGGACGGTAGGGATTCGCGATTGGCTAACCCCTGACCCCCGACGCCTAATCCCTGTTCCAGAGCCCCGTGCGACAAGCACGAGGGAAGAATTCGAACCGAGTGCTCCGAGTCCTCGTATCTATCTGATGAATATGACCGATCCACCTGCCGACGCCATCGTCCAGATTGAGCACCTCTCAGTTGTCTACGGCAAGCAGGCGGCGCTGCTCGATGTCACTGCCGCATTCCCGGCCGGCGCGGTCGGCTTGCTCGGGCCCAACGGCGCCGGCAAGTCCACGCTGCTCAAGGCGCTGCTCGGCTTCGTCAAGCCTACAAGTGGACGGATGCAGGTGCTTGGTCTCGATGTGGCCGTATCGCCGTCCGCGATTCGCGCCAGGCTCGGATACATGCCCGAGATCGACGCTCACATCCCCGGGATGAACGCGGTCTCATTTGTGGCGTACTGCGGCCAGCTGGGGGGGCTGCCTCACGTCGATGCGATGCAGCGCGCTCACGAGGTGCTGCAGTACGTCGGTCTTGGCGAGGCGCGCTACCGGAACGTCGAGACCTATTCGACAGGGATGAAGCAGAGGATCAAGCTGGCCCAGGCGCTCGTGCACGATCCCGATCTGCTGTTTCTCGACGAACCGACCAACGGCATGGATCCGAAGGGGCGGGAGGAGATGCTGGAGCTCATCAGGGATCTCGCGCACAACAAGGGCGTCAACCTGATTCTCTCGTCGCATCTGCTGCCAGACGTCGAGTACACCTGCAATCACGTCGTCGTGTTGCACCAGGCCCGCATCGCGACGCAGGGTCCGATTGACGACCTCAAGGGGCCGCGCGGCAGCGCCTTCGAACTGCGCGTCAAGGGCGATCGGGTTGCGTTTGCCCGCGTGCTCGAGGCCGCAGGGATGGTGAGCAAGGCGGCCGAGGACGACATCATGCGTGTGTTCGTGCCCGACGACAAAGGGGCGCTGGCACTGTTCCAGCTCGCCGCCCGCGAAGGCATGCAGGTGCGCCACCTGCGGCCGAGTGTCCCGACGCTCGAAGACGTGTTTGCCCAAGCGGTGGGCGAGGAGTAGGCCGTGCCCATCCACGATCAGAGTTACCGCCGCTACAAAGGCCAGCGCTCGCCCAGCGGACGTGCGTGGACCGTGATCGCGGCCGCGGGCGTCAGGAACATGCTGAAGAAGAGGGCGTTTCTCGGCCTGTTGATCGTCGCCTGGCTGCCGTTCTTTTATCGGTCGGTCATGCTGTACCTTGCGGCGAACTTTCCGCAGATGTCGATCCTGTCGCCTTCACCGGAGATGTTCCGCTCGTTCCTCGAGCAACAGGGCGTCTTCGTCTTCTTCATCACGATCTTCACCGGCGCCGGGCTCATCGCCAACGACATGCGCGCCAACGCGCTGCAGATCTACCTGGCCAAACCGCTCGATCGCGCCGAGTACATCGCCGGCAAGTTCGCCGTGCTGGCCTTCTTTCTGCTGCTGGTGACCTGGCTGCCCGCGACCATGCTCGTCGTGGTCCAGATTGTGTTCGCCGGCAACCTGACGTTCATCTCGTCCAACTTCTTCATCCTGCCGGCGATTCTGGTCTACACCGGGATCGAGACGACGGTGCTGGGACTGGTCATGCTCGCGCTGTCGTCGCTCTCGAAGAGCGCGCGATTCGTCGGCATCATGTATGCGGGCATCATCTTCTTTACGCAGGCCCTCTACAGCGTCGTGTACGCCGTCACCCAGGACAGTTCCTTTTCCTGGATGGCCGTGTCGACCAATCTGGCTCGGCTGTCCTACCTGATCTTCCGGCTGCCGGGCCGGTTCGAGACGTCCGGGCTGGCCACTGTGCTTGCCTTGGTTGCGACGGTGGCGCTCGCCCTCTTCGTGCTGGAACGGCGCGTGCGCGGCGTGGAGGTGGTGACATGACGCCGCTTGTGGTGGCCGATCACGTTTCGAAGTGGTACGGCCAGGTCATCGGCCTCAATGACGTGAGCGTGTCGATTCCGACCGGCATCACCGGACTGCTGGGGCCGAACGGCGCCGGCAAGTCGACGCTGCTGAAGCTGCTGACGGGCCAGCTCAAAGCGAGCAAGGGCTCCATCACCGTGCTGGGGGAGGCGATCTGGGGAAATCCGGGACTGTTCTTTCGCGTCGGCTTCTGCCCGGAGCAGGACGCGTTCTACGACCGGATGACCGGCCTCGAGTGGGTGTCCGGGCTGGTCCGGCTCAACGGATATTCGGAGTCCGAAGCGAGCGCGGCGGCCCGCACGGCACTCGAGCGGGTGGACATGGTGGACGCGGCCGACAAGAAGATTGGCGGCTACAGCAAGGGCATGCGCCAGCGCGTCAAACTCGCCCAGGCCATTGTCCACGATCCCGAACTGCTGATCCTCGACGAACCGTTGTCGGGCATGGATCCGATCGCCAGGCGCCGGACCATTCGTCTGATCAAGGAATGGGCTCGCGCCGGCAAGAGCATCATTGTCTCCAGCCACATCCTGTACGAGATCGAAGCGATGACGTCGAACATCCTGCTCATCAACAACGGCCGCATCCTGGCCGAAGGTGATGTGCACAGCATCCGCGATCTCATCGACGAACATCCGCACACCGTGAACGTCCGCGCGGACCACCCGCGCGACCTCGCCCGCGCGTTCCTGACTCGAGACGACGTGTTGAGCCTCAGGCTCGAGCAGGAGGCGATCATCATCGAGACGTCGAAGCCGGACAGTTTCTACCGGTACCTGACCGAATTGGCGGCGTCGGGCCAGGCGGGCACGATTACCGAGGTCACCTCGCCGGACGACAACCTCCAGGCGGTTTTCAAGTTCCTCGTCAAATGAGCACCATGACACCCGACATGAACGTCACGGTTCCTATGGCCGGTCCCTCACTGGCGGGTCCCGCGATCCGCAAGGCTCCGAGCTTTGCGACCGCGGTGCTCCGCGTCTTCGACCTGTCGCTCGGTCAAATGCTCTGGTCGCGCCGGACCATCTTCCTGGGCCTGGTCGTCGGGTCACCCGTGGCGCTTGGACTGATGCTGAGGATTCTCGACGCATTGGGCTTCGCCGGGACGATTCGGATGGGTGGCGCGGCGGTGACCGGGCCGACTGTCTTCGGCAACATGATCTGGCTCCTGTATCTTCGGTTCCTCGTGCCCGTGCTGGGGGTGTTCTATGGCACGTCCCTGATAGCCGACGAGGTCGACGACAAGACGATCACGTACCTGTTCGTCCGCCCGATCAGCCGGCGGGCCGTGCTGGTCGGCAAGTACCTGGCGTACGTGGTCACCACGGTGTTCGTGGTGCTGCCGTCGGTGGTCGTCCTGTACCTGTGCGTCCAGCCGCTCGGCCATGGCTCGCTGGCCGAAGGGTTCATGGGTCTGCTGATCGACCTTGGCCTCCTCGGGGTTGGACTGGCCGCCTACGGCGCGCTGTTTGCCCTGATCGGGGCGGGCATCAAGCATCCGCTCGTCGTCGGATTGGTCTTCGCCTTTGGCTGGGAGCAGGTGGCGCTGGCGCTGCCCGGCTACCTCAGGAAGTTCACCATTGCCTACTACCTGCAGGCGCTGGTGCCTCACGTGATGCCGGCCGACGGCCTGGGGAGCGCCTTGCAGTCGCTGTTCCGGGACGTTCCGTCGCCGACGATGAGTCTTTCGGCCATCTTCGTCGTGATCGTGGTGTGCCTGGCGATCGCCGGATGGATGGTCGAGAAGCGAGAGTACGTCCTCGAACAGTAGTGCGCCCACGCCGAGTGCTTCGACTCGCCCGAGGGCTGGCGCGCTGGCACGACGCGGTACAGCCCGGGCGCTCGCTCAGCACTCAGTCCTGAGGGGACCGGGCCGTCATTGCGTAGGGGAATCGAAGGACTGAGGGAACTTCCATCTTTGACGGCCGTATAGTCAGAGTAAGAGGCGAGGCATATATGACCGGAAAAACACGCTACTTCCTGATCGGTTCGGCTCTGGTCTTCTTCGTCGGGCTGTCGATTGGCTTGGTGGCTTACTACGGCGGCATGCCCCAGGGGCTGTTCGCCTCGAATACGGGGCCGGCGGAGCTTGCGCTGGTTCCCGAGGATGCGGCCGTCGTGGCGTACGCCAACGTAAAGCAAGTGATGAGTTCCGATTTGCGTCAGCGCCTGCGCCAGTTCGGCGGGCCAAGCGACGAGGGCCGGGACGAAATCAGGACGTCCACAGGCATCGATATCGAACAGGACATCGACCACGTGGTGGCGTTCATGGACAAGCGGCAGGATGGTGCCCCGTCCCACACAACCGATGGTCTCGTGCTGGCTCGCGGCCGGTTCGATCAGGGCCGGCTGGAGGCGTTCGCGCGGGAGAAGGGCGCCACGATCGAGGACTACAAGGGCAAGCGGTTGATCAGGCCAAAGGCTAAGGCGGAGGAGACCGGGCATGGTTCCGAAGCCGACCTTGAGGTGGCGTTCCTGGAAAGCGGGCTGGTGGCGATCGGTCCCAGCGCGGTGGTTCGTCGCGTCATCGACGGGCAGGGCGGAAGATCGAGATCGGCCCGCGATAACGCGGACTTGATGAAGCTCATTGCCGACCAGCGCGAGTCCAGCTTTTGGGTGGTCGGACAGTTCGCGGCGATTACGTCTCAGGCGAAACTGCCTCAGGCAGTGACGGACCGGATCCCGCCGATTACGTGGTTCTCGGCCGGCGGGCACGTGAACGGCGGCGTGCAGGTGATGATGAAGGCGGAGACCAATTCCGACGAGGCCGCCAACAACCTGCGGGATATCGTTCGGGGGTTTGTCGCGTTGGCGAAGTTGCAGGCGGGGAACCGGCCGGAGGCGCAGGCCCTGTGGCCGAACGTCGAGATGGGCGGCACTGGCAAGACGGTGTCACTGTCGTTCGGCGTCACGACGCAGCTGATCGACGTCATGACGCCGAAGAAGCGCGGCTCCGGCGCAACGCCGAAGCCGGCGGCGCCCAAGGGCCCCGAGACGCCAGAAAAGCCCGTAAAGTAGCCCAGACTCGAGCCGGGGCGCGCCAGCACGGCGCGCCCCGGCGTCTTGACTATCCAGGAACACTCACCTACACTTCCTCCATACCCAAGGCCCTATTTCTCGCCATGCATTCGCGGCCGCATGTCGCGATTCGACTTCGGAATATGCGCACGTCCAGGGTTGGAGGCACTTCTGCCAGTGAGTGACAACGTCTTCGTCTACGGAACCCTGATGGGCGGCTTCGACAGGCGTCGTCGAGCCGGTATCGATACGCGCATGCGGCTGATCGGCCGAGGCTCGATCGAGGCCGCGCTCTACGATCTCGGGATCTTTCCCGCCGCGATTCCCGCGCCAGACGGCCGTGTCTGGGGCGAGGTGTACGAAGTCGAGGACGATCCGTCCGTACTGACCAAGCTCGACGAGATTGAAGGGTATCGTTCCGCGGAGCCGGATGTCAGCCTCTACACGCGCGTGCAGGTGCCGGTGGCGCTCGACGACGGGCGTGTCGAGATGGCGTGGGTGTACTTCTACAATGCTCCGCTCGGCCGCGCGGAGCGCATCGCGTCTGGCGACTACCTCGAGCACCTCAGGGTGAAGTAGGTTCCCTGGACGGGCGGGCGCCGCGCGCCGCCCGCCGCTCGGAAACACCCTTGAGGTATGCCGCGATGGCGGATACCGCGTGCGGAGGCAGATCCACGAACTCGATTCCCGCTCGATAACGCACCAACTCCCCGGCCAGGTCTGCGACCCGGCAATGGGCGACCCGGCCCTTCACGACAATCGTACAGTCATCCAGCTCAAGCCGGACATCGTGGATGGAATTGATGACCAGCGGGAACGCGGTATCGAGCATCACGCCACGTGGGCTGAACTCCCGGATCTCGGCCGGTGCCAGCACACTCACCTCGCCCGGCAAGCCACCGGGCACCTCAACACGCGCCACGGAGCGCTTCTCGTGTTCCATCGGGCCGAATATAGCACGGTGTCATAGGTTTCCGCGCCCATGGAGCGGCTGGCGGATCGGGAGGGCTGCGTCGGGAACTCGACCGCCGGGGCCGGATCCAGGCGTCGTCAGGCCACGCCGTGGATGGGGAAGGCGGGCCGGCCCATTCTGATAAGATGAACCACCCCCGCGATGCGGGTTGCGGCCCTTGAAGAGGATTGGATCATGCGCATTGCAGTCATCCCCGGAGATGGCATCGGCAAGGACGTCACAGCCGAAGCCGTCAAGGTGCTTCGCGCGGTCTCCGACGTGTTCGGTCGCGCGCTCGATCTCGAAATGTTGCCCTATGGCGCCGACTACTTCCTCGAGACCGGCATCAGCATGCCGCCCAACGGCTACACCATGCTGCGCGACGAGTTCGACGCGGTGTACATCGGCGCGCTCGGCGATCCGCGCGTGCCGGATATGCGCCATGCCCGCGACATCCTGCTCGGCACCCGCTTCGAGCTCGATCTCTACGTCAATCATCGCCCGGTCAAGCTGCTGGACGCGCGGCTGTGCCCGCTGAAGGACCGCGGACCGGCGGACGTCAACATGGTGGTGTTCCGCGAGAACACCGAGGGCATGTACGTGGGCATCGGCGGCCGTTTCAAGGCGGGCACCGACGACGAGATCGCGATCCAGGAGGACATCAATACCTACAAGGGCGTGCACCGGATCATCAGGCATGCGTTCGAGCACGCGAAAGCGAACGGTCTGACCCGGGTGTGCATGGCCGACAAGAGCAACGCGCTGACGATGGGACACGCGCTCTGGCAGCGCGTATTCTGGGAGGTGGCGCCGCAGTACCCCGGGATCGATCCGACGCATCTCTACATCGATGCGCTGACGATGCAGATGGTCAAGAACCCGGGGCAGTTCCAGGTGATTGTGACCAACAATATGTTCGGCGATATCATCACCGATCTGGGCGCGCAGCTGCAGGGCGGGCTCGGCATGGCCGCGTCCGGCAACCTGCACCCCGGTCGCACGTCGATGTTCGAGCCGGTGCACGGGTCGGCGCCGAAGTACGCCGGGAAGAACATCGCCAATCCGTTCGGGGCGATCCTGTCGGCGGCGCTGATGCTCCAGTATCTCGGACGAAGCGAGGAAGCCCGGGCGGTCGAAGCGGCGGTCGAACAGGCGGTCGTTTCTGGCCAGGGCCCGGCCGACATTGGCGGCACGCTCGGAACCAGGGAGACCGGGGATTTCGTGGTGAAGACGATTACGAGCCAAAGGAAATAGAGCGCAATACGACGGTAGGACAGCGTCGCGGCGGGCCCCCTTGGCGCGCCGTAGAGGCAGGCGAAGGCGGGCGTGCCCGCCCTGAGACCAGGGCAACCACACGAGGTTGCCCCTAAGGATGCAAGTGGCAACTCCCATGAACACCACACCCGTCTACATTGTGAACGGTGCCCGCACCCCGATGGCCGAGTATGCCGGGGCGTTCAAGGACATCTCCGCGCTCGATCTCGGCGCCCTCGCCTCGAAGGCTGCGCTGGCGCGCAGCGGCGTGGCGCCAGGGCAGGTTCAGCACGTCGTATTCGGCAACGTGCTGCAGACCAGCGCCGATGCGCTCTATGGGGCCCGGCACATTGGCCTCAAAGCCGGCCTGCCGATCGAAGTGCCCGCGCTGACCGTCAACCGGCTGTGCGGGTCGGGCATCCAGGCCGCGGTGTCGGCCGCGCAGCTCATCCAGTTGGGCGAGGCCGACGTCGTACTGGCGGGCGGCACCGAGAACATGACGCAGGCGCCGCACGTGATTCGCGGTCTGCGAAGCGGGCTGCGGCTCGGCCAGGGCAAGCTCGAAGACGCGCTCTGGGAGTCGCTGACAGACACGTACTGCGGCTGCAGCATGGCGATTACCGCCGAGAATCTGGCCGTCAAGTACGGCATTGCACGCGAGGAGCAGGACCGCTTCGCCCTGCGGAGCCAGCAGTTGGCGGCCAAAGCGTGGGAAACGGGACGGCTCGCCGAAGAGGTGGTGCCGGTCGAACTCAAGTCGCGGAAGGGGCCGCAGCAGTTCTCGCGCGACGATCATGTGCGCGCCGACACAACGATGGAGTCGCTGGCCGCGCTGCCGCCGGCATTCCGGAAGGACGGCGGCGTCACCGCCGGCAACGCCAGCGGCATCGTCGACGGCGCGGCGGCGCTCGTGCTGGCTTCCCAGCAGGCCGTGCAGACGCTCGGCCTCAAGCCGATCGGGCGCTTGATTGGATGGTCGGCCGTCGGCGTCGAGCCGAAAGAGATGGGGATTGGCCCCGCTCCGGCCACCCGCGCGGTTCTGGCCCGGACGGGATTGACGCTGGCCGAGATCGATCTGATTGAAGTCAACGAGGCGTTTGCCGCTCAGTATCTGGCGGTCGAGAAGGAACTGGGCCTGGATCGCGAGCGGGTCAACGTCAATGGCGGCGCCATTGCACTGGGGCATCCGCTCGGCGCGAGCGGGGCGAGACTTTTGCTGACCGTCTTGCTCGAGCTGCGCCGGCGAGGCCTGTCGCGCGGTCTGGCCACCGCCTGCATTGGCGGGGGACAGGGCATCGCGGCCATCGTTGAGGTGGTGTAGACGCGCTTGCGCTGGCGGCTAAGGTGGAAGCCGATGGAGGGCATCATGGAGATTCGTACGGTTGGCGTGCTCGGGTGCGGCTTGATGGGCAGCGGCATCGCGCAGGTGTCGGCGCAGGCTGGCTACAAGACTATCGTGCGCGAGGTTGAACAGCCGCTGCTCGACCGGGGTTTTGGGCGCATCCGGAAGTTCCTGGATGGCGGCATCGAGAAGGGCAAGGTCACGCCGGAGTTCCGGGACGCGACGCTCGGGAAGCTGAGCGGCACCACGCGGATTGAGGACCTGGCGTCGTGCGATATCGTGATCGAAGCCATCATCGAGAGCTTCGACGAGAAGAAGAAGACGTATGCCGCGGTCGAGGCGGTTGTCGCGCCGCACACGCTGCTCGCGTCGAACACCTCCTCGCTCTGCATCACCGAACTGGCGGCCTCGACCACGCGTCCGGACAAGTTCGTCGGCCTGCATTTCTTCAATCCGGTGCCGCTGATGAAACTGGTCGAAGTGGTGAAGGCCCTGTCGACGACCGACGAGAGTTTTGCGCGCGCCTACGCGTTTGCCCAGTCGCTCGGCAAGGAGCCGGTGACCGCCCCCGATCGCCCCGGCTTCATCGTCAACCGCCTGCTCGTCCCGTACCTGCTCGACGCGATCCGCGCGTACGAGCACGGGCTGGGCACCATCGAGGATATCGACAAGGGCATGGCCCTTGGTTGCGGGTACCCGATGGGCCCGTTCACGCTGCTCGATTTCGTGGGCCTGGACACCACGTATTACATCGCCAACATCATGTTCGAGGAGTTCAAGGAACCCGCCTACGCGGCGCCCCCGCTTCTCAAGCGCATGGTGCTCGCGGGACGGTGCGGTCGGAAGACGGGCCGCGGTTTCTATAGCTACGCATAGCGGGTACGCGCGATGGAAACGCAGATCAGGCAGCTGCTCGAACAGCTTGGCGAGGACCCCGGCAGGGAAGGCCTGCTCGATACGCCGCGGCGCATGGCTAAGTCGCTGTCGTTTCTGACGAGCGGGTACCGCGAGGACATCGACAAGGTCCTGAACAACGCGCTCTTCACCGTCGACTACAGCGAGATGGTGATCGTCAAGGACATCGATTTCTTCAGCCTGTGCGAACACCATCTGCTGCCGTTTTTCGGCAAGTGTCACGTGGCGTACATCCCGCGCACGCGGGTGATCGGCCTGAGCAAGATCCCGCGGCTGGTCGACGTGTTCTCGCACCGGCTGCAGGTGCAGGAGCGGCTGACCAACCAGATTGCCGAGACCATCCGCGAGAAGATCGATCCGCTCGGTGTCGCCGTCGTCATGGAGGCGACGCACCTGTGCATGGCCATGCGCGGCGTCCAGAAACAACGGTCCTACTGCGTCACCAGCGCGATGCTGGGTGCGTTCAGGGAGCGCGATCGCACCCGGATGGAATTCCTCGACCTCATTCGCCAGAAGAACACCTGATGCGCAAAGTCACACTGTGGCTCGTCGCGTGTGCGCTGATGGCGGCCGGGCCTGCGGGTGCGCAAACCGCCAGGAAGAAACCGGCCCCCGCGGCGCCCCCGGCGCCGAAGATCGAGCCAGCCGAGGTGACGTGCCCGTCGCCGCTCGGGACCGGCGTCAAGACGCTCCGCACGTTCTGCGACGTGCCCGTCGGGCGGACGTCTGCTGACGGAATCCTGATCACCTTGCCGCCGCACAGAGGCAAGGCCGTGCTGACGTTCGACCTGCACAACCGCCAGACCTATTCGGAGGAGCAGGTGAAGGCCCGCCGGTCGTACGCGAAGCTGACGGCCACGGTGGGTGTGATGACGCTCGACAACACGCTGGTGACGCGCGCCACGGTGCAGAACGAGTTTCGCACCGATGCCGATCTGTTCGACCGGATCGGGGGTGGGGCGGGGCCGGGCGGGTTGAAGGCCGTGGCGCCCACCGGCGCGGAGCCGATTCGCGTGGAGCTGCCCGAGGCGGTCAACCAGGTCTACGTGCTCGGAGAGAAGCTGTCCGCGCGGCGCTACGACGTCGACGAGACGTTTGTCGCTCCCGGCCGTCCCATTGCCCTCATCAGCAGCGTCATGGTGGAGTACACGCCCCAGCCGGCTCAGAAGACGCCGGCGAAGAAGCCCGTGCCGATCAAGAAGAAATAGCGCTCAGTGCAGCAGCCCCCGTCCCGGCGGCGCCGACTGGGCCATCGCCTTCATCTCGAGCAGTTCGGCGAGCGCATCGGCCCGGCTCGACACGTTGTGGCATTCGAGAAGCGCCTGACGCTCGATCGGTTCGAGATCGAGGTACTGCGCGAGCGCGTTGATGACGCCTTCGTCAGAGAGGCTGGACGGAAACGGATGGTCGGGGGCTTCGGCCGAGACCGTCAGCAGCCGTTCAAGCCGATGGCGCTGCTGCCGGAGCCCTTCGCGATCGACCGCCGTCAGCGTGTCCACCAGGTAGTCGACCCTGGCCAGCCGATACGAGCGCTCGACGTCCTCCTCGAGGATGCGAAAGCGATCGATGCCGCGGAGCACGATGTTGTACCGGCCGTCGTCCAGGTGTTCGACGTGGCTGATCAGGCCGGCACAGCCGATCGAAAAGACCGAGGGGGATTCGGTCGGTTCGCGGTCCCACCCTGGCTTCAGCAGCACCATGCCGATGAGACGGTCGCCCGCCAGCACGTCGGCCACCATTTCGCGAAACGGTGTTTCGAAGATATGGAGCGGCAGGAACACGCCGGGGAACAACACGGCGTTGGGGAGCGGGAAGATGGGCAACACGGCAGACAGCATGATGATGGTCCCGGACGACATCCGGATCATATCCCGGCCGGGCCACAAAAAGCGGAGCGGCCCGGTGATGCTCGTCCTTCGACCGTCGCCGTGAGAAGATAGCAGGCGGCACCAGGCAGAGCGGCGCGGCCGATTGAGCCGCCACGAGAGGCGACACGGATGGAACCACCGACGCTACACGATATCTACGATGCGCGGCCCCGCGTGTACCGGCATTTGCGGCCCACGCCGCTGTTGTCGCATCCGCTGCTGACGTCGGAAATCGGGACCGCGGTCTACGTCAAGCACGAAAATCACAATCCGACCGGCGCGTTCAAGATTCGCGGCGGGTTGAACCTGGTGGCGACGCTTGGGGCGAGCGAATGTCGCGCGGGCGTGGCGACCGCGTCGACGGGCAATCACGGCCAGTCGCTGGCGATGGCGTGCCACCTGCGGCATGTGCCCTGCACGATCTACGTGCCGGTCGGCAACAACCCCGAGAAGAACGAGGCCATGCGGGGGTACGGCGCGACGCTCGTCGAGCACGGCCGCGACTTCGACGAGGCACGGGTGAGATGCGAGCAGGATGCGCTCGAACGGGGGTACCGGTACGTCCACCCGGCCAACGAGCCGCTGCTGCTGGCCGGCGTGGGCACCTACGCGCTCGAAATCTTCGAGGAACTGCCGCGCGTCGACGTCGTGTTCGTGCCGATTGGCGGCGGGAGCGGGGCGTCCGGGCTGGTGACCGTTCGAACCGCGATCGGCAACTCCACGCGCATCATCGGCGTGCAGGCGGCCAGGGCGGACGCGTTCGCGCGATCGTGGCGATCGGGCACGCGCGTGGTGGGCGAGTACGCTGACACGCTCGCCGAGGGCGTGGCCACCCGCGTCACGTTCGACCTGACCTTCGACCTGCTCACGCGTGAACTCGACGACGTCGTCACGCTGACCGAGGACGAACTGGCCGAGGGTGTCAGACTGGCGCTGCGCGCGACGCACAATCTGGCCGAAGGCGCCGGCGCGGCCCCTCTGATGGCTGCGTGGAAGCTGCGTGGCGAGCTGGCCAACAAGACCGTGGTGTGCGTCATGAGCGGCGGCAACATGGACACCACGGTACTGCGGAGGATCCTGGGGGCTCCTTCCCCTACGCCATCAACAGCGGATTCTCGAGGTACCGCCTGAGCGTCTGGAGGAAGCGTGCACCGCCGGCGCCGTCCGCCACTCGGTGGTCGACCGACAAGGTCGCCTTCATGCGGTAACCGGCTCTGACCTCGCCGTCGACAACCACCGGCACCTGTCGAACTGCGCCGACGGCCAGAATGGCGGCCTCGGGCGGATTGATGATGGCCGAGAACTCATCGATGTCCATCATGCCGAGATTGGACACGGAGAACGTGGCGCCGGTGTATTCGCTCGGCTGAAGCGTGCGCGCACGCGCCCGCTCCGTCAGGATCCGCGATTCTGCGGAAATCTCCTCGATCGGCTTCACGTCCGCATCCCGCAGCACCGGAGTGATCAGGCCATCGTCGAGCGCCACCGCCATGCCGATGTGCACCCGCGCGAACTGCGTGACGTGATCGCCGCCGAATGAGGCGTTGATGTCAGGGTGCTGCCGCAGCGCCAGGGCTGTCGCCTTGATCACGATGTCGTTGATGGAGATGGAGGATCGCTCGGCACGCAACGCCTGGTAGGCGTCCCATACGCGATCCATCGCGACGTCGATCGTGAGATAGAAGTGCGGGACCGGACCCTTGCTTTGCACGAGTCGCTTGGCAATGGTCCGCCGGATCGCCGACAGTTCGATCTCCTGCGATTCTTGCACGGCGCCGGGCGTGTCGAGCGAACGCGAACGCCACGCTGGCCCCGCCGATTCTGTCGCGCCCGTCTGAGGCGTCCCGGCCGTCTGTGCCGCCTCGATATCGCGCTTGACGATGCGGCCCTGGGGACCTGTCCCGTGCAGGTTCCTGAGATCGACGCCGGATTCGGCAGCCATGCGCATGGCGAGCGGGGAAGCCCTCAGATGGCGGCCGGCCGGCGACTGCTCCGCGGGTGCAGTCAGGATCTGAGGAGGCGTCGCGGCCACGAGTGTCGCCGGACTGGCCGACGCGTTCGCGACGGGGGCGGCGGCAGCCGGCCCCGGCAGCAGCGCCGAAATATCCTCGTCGGCCGTGCCAATCACCGCGATCTGCTGGCCTACCTTGACGAACGCGCCCTCGGCCGCCACCAGTTTCCGCACGATACCGCTGGTGTAGGCCTCCATCTCGACAGTGGCCTTGTCGGTTTCCACTTCGGCCAGCGCCTGGCCGGTTTCGACCGGATCACCTTCGTTCTTGATCCACCGGAGGATGCGGCCCTCCTCCATGGTGTCACTCAACTTCGGCATCACGACGCGGGAAGCCATGGAATGAACCTCCTGATCCCTAACTCCGATACAGCACTTCTCGAACGGCCGCCACCACGCTGGCGGGCGACGGCATGGCGAGGTGCTCGAGATTCCGGGCGTAGGGCATCGGCACATCCGCCCCGGTGACGCGCGTGACCGGGGCATCCAGATCGTCGAACGCCGACTGTTGAATCTGGTACGCGATCTGTGCTCCGAGCCCGGCGTAGGGCCACCCTTCCTCGACAATCACGCAGCGGTTCGTCTTGGCGATCGACGCCAGGATTGGGGCGTTGTCGAACGGCCGCAACGATCGCGGGTCGACGATCTCGCACGAAATGCCCTCGGCGGCCAGCTGTTCGGCTGCCTTCATCGCGACCATCACCATCTTCGACCAGGCGACCAGCGTCACGTCGGTGCCCTGGCGCTTGATGTCGGCGACCCCGATCGGAATCGTGTACTCCTCGGCCGGCACCTCGCCCTTCGATCCATACAGCGTCTCGCCCTCGAAGAAGATCACCGGGTCGTTATCCCGGATGGCGCTCTTGAGCAGGCCCTTCGCGTCGTACGGCGTCGATGGCGCCACGACCTTCAGTCCGGGGACGTGCGCGTACCACGACTCAATCGACTGCGAGTGCTGCGCGGCGAGCTGGTGGGCCGCTCCTCCCGGACCGCGCACAACGATGGGAATACTGAACTGGCCGCCCGACATGTACAGCAGTTTGGCGGCGCCGTTGATAATCTGGTCCATGGCCAGCAGCGAGAAGTTCCACGTCATCATCTCGATGACCGGCCTCAAGCCGACCATCGCCGCCCCGATGCCGACGCCCGTGAAGCCTTCCTCCGTGATCGGCGTGTCGATGATGCGGCGCTCGCCGAATTCCTGCAGGAGGTCCTTGCTGACCTTGTATGCGCCCTGATAGACGCCCACTTCCTCACCCATCAGAAACACGTTCGGGTCGCGGCGGAGCTCTTCGCGCAGGGCCTGGTTCAACGCGTCGCGGTAGGTGATCAGCGGCATGGCTACGCTTCACTCTTTCGGAAGGGGCCGTACGGCTCCGCGTACACGTCGGCGTAGAGATCGTCGGCCGATGGTTCCGGGCTGGCCTCGGCAAACCGGATGGCCCGCTCGACCGTCTCCCGCGCCTCACGGTCCAACTCGAGGAGACCGTTCTGGTCAATGAGACCCGCAGCCAGCAGGCGGCCGAAATACGCCTTGATCGGATCCTGCAGCTTCTGCTCTTCGACTTCCTCTTTCGTGCGGTAGTGCCCGTGCACGGGGTCCGACATCGAGTGGCCCATGAACCGGTAGCACCGCGCCTCGATGAGCGTGGGCGCGTGCTCGCTCCGGACTCGTTCGACCGCGCGGCCGACACAGTCCCGAACAGCCAGCACGTCCATGCCGTCGACGGTCTCGCTGGCCATGTCGTAGGCCGACGCCCGCGCGGCCACGTCATAGATGGCCGAGGCGCGCTCGATGGAGGTGCCCATGCCGTACCGGTTGTTCTCGACGATGTAGATGCAGGGCAGCTTCCAGAGGGCGGCCATGTTCAGTGATTCGTGGAAGGCGCCGATGTTGACGGCGGCTTCCCCGAAGAAGCACAGCGTCACCCGGTCGGTCTGCTGGTACTTGCTGGCGAAGGCGACCCCGGTGGCGAGGGGAATGTGACCGCCGACGATCGCGTGCCCGCCATACAGGCCCACCTGGCGGTCGAACAGGTGCATCGACCCGCCCTTGCCCTTCGAGACCCCATCCCGGCGCCCGAACAGCTCGGCCATCACGCGGCCGGGATCGCAGCCTTTAACGATCGCGTGCACGTGGTCCCGGTATGACGTGAAGATGGCATCGTCCGGCCGGAGCGTCGACAGCGCGCCAACCGCGACCGCCTCCTGGCCGATATACAGGTGACAGAAGCCGCCGATGTTCTGAAGCGCGTACATCTCGGCGCACTTCTCTTCGAAACGCCGCCCCAGCAGCATCTTGGCGAGCATGTCGAGGAGCGTCGCCTTCGGCGTGCTGCCCAGCTGTCGGCTGATGTGATCCGGTGTCGTCGTTGCTGCCATGTCGGTCGTCTGTTTCCCTGCTGCCGCCGTGAGCATGGGCCCAGATTCAATCCGAGGCCGTCCGTCAGGCGATGGCCGTCCGGCCTTCCGCCTGGTCGAACGCGTCGGCCTGTTCGTGGGCATGATAGGAACTCCGCACCAGGGGACCACACTCGACGTGCCCGAATCCCATGTTGATCGCCGCCGCCTTGAGCATCTCGAACTCGTCCGGATGGTAATACCGGGCCACTGGGAGGTGTGACGAAGACGGGCTGAGGTACTGGCCAATCGTGATGATGCCGACGCCCACTTCGCGCAGATCGGCCAGCGTCGCGATGAGCTCCGGCCACTCCTCGCCAAGACCGACCATCACGCCCGATTTCGTCGGGATATCCGGGGCGTACCTGCGGGCGCGATCCAGCAGTTCGAGGCTGCGCGGATAGCGGCCGCCCGGCCGCGCCAGGCGGTAAAGGCGCGGCACCGTCTCGGTGTTGTGGTTCAGCACGTCGGGCCGCGCATCGAGCACCGTGAACAGGGCCTGCTGGTCGCCCTTGAAGTCGGGAATCAGGACCTCGATCCGGCACGACGGCCGCCGGGTCCGAATCCCGAGGATCGTGTCGGCAAAGATGCCCGAACCGCCGTCCGCCAGGTCGTCGCGATCGACCGACGTCACGACCACGTAGTTGAGCGCCATGGTGGCCACGGCCTCGGCCACTCTGGCCGGTTCGTCGCGATCGAGCCCGGGAGGGAGCCCATGTCGAACCGCGCAGAAAGGACATGCCCGTGTGCACACATCACCGAGGATCATGAACGTCGCCGTGCCGTGGTGCCAGCACTCGCCGATATTCGGACAGTGCGCCTCTTCGCAGACGGTATGAAGCCCCTCTGTGCGCATCAGCCCCTTCAGCCGGACGTAGTTGGCGGAGCCGGGTGCGCGCACCTTCAGCCATTCGGGTTTTCTGACTGGTGCGACGAGGGGAAGCGGAACCGGGATGCTCATGAAATCGTTATGGGCGATGAACGCCACGCCGCCGGCCCGCCCAAGATCAAGTCGGGACACGCCGAAGCGCAGGGAGCGGGGTTTCTGCCGGGCCCACAGCCGGGCTCCGGCCAGATTCCGATCATACACTGTTCTGACGGTCTCACCTTCGACGGCGCCGCTGCTATACTCTCCCATGGATCCTGCGCCACCGTGGCGCCGCAGGGGTCTCTTCTTCCGCGGGGTGATGCCATGCTGCTGTCAGGGCTGTCGGTGACGTGGTTGGGACATTCGACGTTTCTGCTGGTGTCGCCCGAGGGGCGCCGCATCCTGCTCGACCCCTGGCTGGACGGAAACCCCTCCTGTCCGCCGGCTTTCAGGACAATCGACGCCGTTGATCTGATCCTGGTGACGCACGGGCACTTCGACCACGTGCACGACGTCGCCGCCGTCGCGAAGGCAACCGGGGCAACGGTAGTCGGGATCTTCGAGTTGTGCGACTGGCTCGGCAGGCAGGGCGTGACGAAGACGTCGGGGATGAACAAGGGCGGCACGCAAGAACACGGCGGAGTCAGGATCACGATGGTCGATGCCCGCCACAGTTCCAGCTTCGTGGAAAACGGGGCGGCAACATACCTGGGCGAGGCGGCCGGGTACGTCTTGCGGTTCGGCAATGGCCTCACGATCTACTTTGCAGGCGACACCTCCGTGTTCGGCGATATGCGCCTCATCAGGGAGCTCTACAACCCGTCGATCGCGTTCCTGCCGATTGGCGATCTGTTTACGATGGACCCGGCCGCGGCCGCGAAGGCCGCCGAGTTGCTGGGGGTGCGCGCGGTCTTTCCCATGCACTACGGAACGTTCCCCGTCCTCACCGGCAGGCCTGAGCAGCTGCGCGAGCTGGTGGCGCCGCTGGGTGTCGAGGTCGTCGAGATGCAGCCGGGGCAGACCGTGGCTTGACGGCCGAATGGAGGCCGCGATAGTTTGATATCGTGGTGTGAGGGCGCAACGGAGAAAGGCGAGGATGGCGTACATTATTTGCGAGCCGTGCGTGGGGACCAAAGACACTGCCTGCGTGGATGTGTGTCCGGTTGACTGCATCCACCCGCGGAAAGACGAACCTGAGTTCCAGACCGCGGACATGCTCTATATCCATCCGGATGAGTGCATCGACTGCGGCGCATGCGTGCCGGCGTGCCCGGTCGAGGCCATTTTTGCGCTGGACGAAACCCCCGAGAAGTGGAAGCATTTCATCCCGAAGAACGCGGAGTACTATCAGAAGTAGCCGCGTCTTCCGTCTGGTGTCACGGGCAGGGGCGCCTGTCTTCCCCTCCACATATGGGTCCCCGGCAGCGAGGATGTCGAAATGGGTCTGATCGATCACCGGTTCGCGGACAACATCATCACCACGAACCTCGACAGCGTGCTCGCATGGGCCCGCAAGAACTCGCTCTGGCCGATGGGATTCGGCCTGGCGTGCTGCGCCATCGAAATGATCGCGGCGGGCGGATCGCGCTTCGACATTGCGCGGTTCGGGTCGGAAGTCTTCCGGGCCTCTCCCCGTCAGGCCGACCTGATGATCGTCGCCGGCACCGTCACCAAGAAGATGGCGCCGGTGCTGAGGCGGCTGTACGACCAGATGCCGGAGCCGAAATGGGTGATTTCGATGGGCAGTTGCTCGAATGCGGGCGGGCCGTTTCCGACCTACAGCGTCCTGCAGGGCGTCGACAAGGTGGTCCCTGTTGACGTGTACGTGTCCGGCTGTCCCCCGCGGCCAGAAGCGCTCTTCTACGGGATCATGAGGTTGCAGGACAAGATCCAGAAGGAGAACACCACGCTCCGCAAGCCACGGGCGATCCATCTGGGTGGGACCGAGCCCATTCTCATCGAGGAGCGCGGCTGATGTTCACGGACTTCCTGCGCTCGATTTTTCTGGTGGATTTGGCCAAGGGGTTGTGGCTGACGCTCAAGTACACGCCCCAGCCGGCCTTCACCTTCCAGTACCCGTCCGAACGCCGGCCGGTGGCCCCGCGTTTTCGTGGCGTCCTACGGCTTCAGATCGAGCCCGGCACGGGCGCACAGACCTGCATTGTCTGCGACCAGTGCGCCAAAGCGTGTCCCGACGAGCTGATCTCGCTCGGCGGGCACCGGGAGGCCGGGCTGAAGATCAAGGTGCTGGACTACTTCGACTTCAATCTCTCGCGGTGCAGCTTCTGCGGCCTCTGCTCGGAGGTGTGCCCGACCAAGCCGGTCAAGGCGCTTGTCATGAGCGAGGACTACGAACTGGGCAGCTACAGCCGCGATGCCCAGATCATGCGCGTTGACGACATGTACGACGGCGTCACCATCGAACCCTACACGCACTGAGAGACGACAAAAAGGGGCCGGACCTCATTTCAGTTTCTGCAACCGGCTCGCGGCCTGGCAGAGAACGAAATAAAGTCCGACCCCGTTTCTCTAGAAGTCGTAGCCGATCCAGAACTGGAAGCGCGCCTTTCGGAACGCCGCGCTCCCGCCGCTGCCGGCGAACACGACATCCTCCCACGTCTTGTTGAGGAGCGTTCGCCACGACCAGTCGAAGTGGATCGGGAAGCCCAGCGCAAACGTCTCGAGCCCAATCCCGTACGAGGCCCGGCCATCCACGAGCCGGAATCCTGAAATCGTCAAGGGATCGCCGTAGATCGGGATCGGCGCACCAGTCAACGGATCGAGAATGAGCGAGCCGGTCGCCGCGTCGACCTGGTAGTTGATGATCGGCGTCAGCGTCATCGCCTGGCTCGTCGAAAACTTGTACCCCGCGCCAGAGAACCACGCCCCGCCGAGGTTGGCGAAGAAGACGCCCCGGACGCCGCCCAGGATGCCGACCGGCGTGGCCATCGCGTTAATCAGCGGGAAGCGCAGCTCCACGTTCCCGAAGAACGCGTTCTGGCCGATGAACTGCAGGTAGTCGTAGCCGCGCATCTCGGAGTTTCCGCCGAAGAACGTGTAGCTCGGCGTCGATCCCCAGCTCTTGTAGCCCTTCGCGCGGATCGCGAGCAGGCCCGACGATCCAATCTTGAAGTACTTGCGGATGTCTCCGTCCACCGCCTGCCAGGACAGGTTCTTGGTGACCGGAGGCGCCACTTCGTAGCTCATGCGCATCGTGCTGCCCGCCAGCGGGCCGAATTCCCGGAACACGGTGGTCTCCTGGACGAACGCGAGGGTCAACGGGGCATACCACCCATTCCGGAACAGCGTTCGCCCGAAGGTCTGCTGTTGGTACAAATTGGAGTAGTCTGCCAGCCCCTGGTCGTTGTAGCTCTCCTTGACGTAGGCAAACCCCGCCGATGCTTCCACCCGCGAGTACCGGCTCAGCGGGTAGATGCCAAACGCCGTTACACCGCGGTTTGACCGGGTCGAGGTGGCGTACTTGCGATCGATATACGGGTCGTAGATCGGATCGTAGTAAACCCCCGCCAGCTGAGCGTAATAGAACTCGTCCTGCCAGTATCCCTGGAGCGCGTACTGCAACCGGTGCTCGAGGTTGATCATCGATCCCGCAAATGTGCGGTACTGGGACATCGACGACGCGAAGAAATCCAGCCGCTTGTCGCCGAGCACGTCGGTGAACGAGATCGCGGTCCCGCCGAAGATATTTCCGCCGCTGGTGACGCCGACATTGACGGGCGGACGGCCCTCGAGGAACAACTTGTCCCAGCTGCCCTTGCGCTTGGCGTTTTCCGCAATCAGCGTGTGACTCAGCGGCGCCTGGAAGTCGATAATGGGCCCTGGAGCGCCGAAGTCGCTCGTATTGGCCGTCATCGTGGCTTCCTTGCGGTCGAGCATGTGCAGCTCGTAGTCACCCTTGTAATACGACACGAACGCGGTGCGCGTCGTCTTGCCGTCGCGGAGGATGACGGGCGAGAAGTTGCCCCCAATCGCATCGGTCCACTGCTTCAGCTCGCCGGTCTTCAGGTTGAGCGTCCACAGGTTGTAGATACTGCCGTTGCGGGCGACCTCGGGTTCGATCGCCTTGTTCGGGTCGGTGGCGGTCGACGGGAAGATGATCGTCTCGGCGTCAGCGAACTTCGCGGCCGCGTCGTCATGCGTGCCGAAGGTCAGCTGCGTCTTCTTGCCCGTGGCGATATCGAGCTTGAAGAGCTTCTCGTTCCCGCTGATCCGCGCCAGGTACACCACCGTCTTCCCGTCGGGCGAGAAGGTCGGCGCGTAGTCGGCGAAGTCGTCCTTCGTCAGGTTGTCGATCTTCCCCGACTCGAGATCGATCGTGAAGATGTCGCCAATGCCATTCTGCAGGGCGGCAAACGCGATCCGCCGTCCATCCGGCGAGAACGAGGGCGATTCGGGCTCGTCGACGGACGTCAACTCGAGGCGCTTCTCGATCTTCCGCGTCAGCACGTTCTGGATGACGATGGCCTTGTACTTCTCTTTGCGAACCACATAGGCGAGCCGATCGCCGGTAGGCGCCCAGGCCATCCAGGGAATCGTCACCCAACGCTCGCCCGGCGTGACGATGTAGTCGAACCCCATGCGGTAATCGAACCCGGGAGTCAGATTCCGGATGACCTTCCCGTCCTTGGCCGAGATCAGGACAATGTCCATCTCCCGATCCTTGCGGTTGACGGTGGCTGTCGCGAGCAGGTCGCCCGACGGCGAAGGTTCCAGCGAGAACGCGTCCATGAATGACGATTTCTCGGGTTTCGGAGCCAGGTTCTTTCCGTAGTCAGCTGGTGTTTCCTTGTCTCGGAACGGCTTGAACCGCGCTTTCAGGTATCGGTCGAACTGCTGATCGAAGTCGTCGCCGTCGAGCTGAAACGCCGTCTGAAACGCCGAGTCGCCCCCGCCGATGACGTTCTTGCGCATCGAGAACAGGAACTGGCGCAGGCCTTCCTTGCCCCATTTCGACTCGATGAATTCGAACGCGGCATGCCCCAGGTTGTATACGAGTCTCGGATTGTTGGTGTCCCCGTACCCCTCGAGCTTGCTCATCTTCGGGATGATGTCGGCGGTGGCGGCATCGCGCACCGTCATCAGGTCAATCGGCCGCCACAGACCGGTCATGTAGTCGGACAGCCCCTCGGCCACCCACAGCGGCGTCGACTGCCGCACGAGCGACTGCGGGATGATGTCGAACTCGAAGATGTGCGTGAGCTCGTGGACGATCAAGTGGTAGAGCAGGTCCGGCGGGCTGTCGAGCGGCAGCAGCATCCGGTTCCGCGTCGATTCCGCGAATGCTCCGACGCCCTCTTCCGCCGCGCCGGGGATGACGTTCTCCTGCTCGAATTCGCTGTGTGTCTTGAAGATGATCAGCGGGATCTTGAACGCCAGATCGTGCTTGAGATCGGCGCTGATCTGCTGGTATGCGCTCTCGGCATATCCGGCAATTCTCGCGAGATGCTTCTCTACACCGGTGTAGTAGTAGATCTCGAAGTGATCGGTCTTGTAGATGTGCCAGTCGAAACGATCGTACCGGACGATGTTCTTGCCAAAGTACGGGACGAACGGCGTCTGGGCGGATGCGTCGGCGATCAGGCCCGGCAAAGCCATCGCCACTCCGACCGCCAGCCAGACCGCTACGAGAGTGCGCGTCAGGCGCGTAGGCATTCAATCACCTCGCCAGAGGAAATTTCAGGGGCATGCGGGCATCACGTGACTCCCATGTTACCGTCTCTAAGACGCGGCCTGCAATCGTCCAGATCCGCTTGATTGACCTTTCCTGGTGGATGGGGTTCTATGTAGAGGGAAGAGGCGGCTCCCCGGGATGGTGCGGCGAAGCACGAAGGACCACGAGATGAACATGCGTTGGCTGTTGGCGGCGGTGGCGGCGGCAGGGCTCGCGGCGGCCGTCATCTGGGGCGGGACGACGGCGCCGGCGGGGGGGGGCGCGACGACGGGGCGAGCGGCGTCGACCGGGTCGAAGGCGCTGAGCACTGAGGTGTGCGACGCCGGAGCCAAACCCGCCAATCTGAACTTCACGCTCAAGGACGCCAACGGGGCGGATGTCAGGCTCGCCTCCTTCAAGGGCAAAGTCATCGTGCTCGACTTCTGGGCCACCTGGTGTGGGCCCTGCAAGCTCGAAATCCCCGGGTTCGTCGAGTTGTACGAGAAGTACAAGGACCGCGGCCTGGCCATGGTCGGCGTCCAGGTCCAGGATCAGCCGGAAGGCCTGAAGCCGTTCATGCAGGAGTTCAAGATGACGTACCCCGTGCTGGTGGGGATGGGGCACGACGATCTCGAAGAGGCCTTTGCGCCGATGTGGGGGCTGCCGACCACCTTCGTCATCAGCCGGGACGGCCTGATCTGCAGGAAACGCATGGGGCTGCACGCGAAGGAGCAGTTCGAAAAGGACGTGCTCGGTCTCCTGTAGTATGATCGTACCGTGACCACAAAGGGATTCGCCCATGCCACTCTCGCGTGCGGTTGCCGTCTGGCGTTCCGCGACGGCGTCGAGGGCAGTCCGGTCACGGTCGTGCTGGAGTTGAAATCCTCAGGATGCGCGGTGCCCTGGCACGTGTCGGGGCTCCCGGTGTTCGATCACCGCGAAGCGCTCCGGCCTCCCACACGCCTGCTGCCGGCCAAGGAAGAGGGCTTCGAAGAAGAGGGATAAGGGACCGGTTAACGTCGCACATTGAGATTAGGTTCGCGGGTCGCCGGAGTCACTCCGGCGACCCGTTTTCGTTTCTGGAGCCGGCCGGGCCCGGCCCGCGTTCTGCACCGCCCGCCTGAGCAGAAACTCGATCTGTGCGTTGAGGCTCCGCAAGTCGTCGTTGGCCCACCTCTGGACCAGCTCGAGCAGGTCGGGATCAACACGAAGCAGAAACGCGCGTCGGTCGGCCATCGCTATTGGTAGAGCGTTCCGGTATTGACCACCGGCTGCGCCGCTCGCTCGCCGCACAGCACGACCAGCAGGTTGCTGACCATGGTCGCCTTCCGTTCCTCGTCCAGGTTCACGATGCCCTTCTTGTTGAGCATCTCAAGCGCCATCTCGACCATCCCGACCGCACCTTCGACGATCCGCTGCCGTGCGGCGATAATCGCCCCGGCCTGCTGGCGTTGCAGCATAGCGGCCGCGATCTCCGCCGCGTAGGCCAGGTGGCTGAATCGCGCCTCGATCACCTCAACCCCAGCCTTCGCCAGACGATCCTGGATTTCGGTCTTGAGGTGCGCGGCGACCTCTGAGGTGTTTCCGCGCAGCGACATCTGGTTCTCAATGTGCGTGTCGTACGGGTAGCTGGTCGTCAGGTTGCGCAGCGCGGCCTCGCTCTGCACGTGGACGTAGTTATTGTAGTCGTCGACCTCGAAGCACGCCTCCGCGGTTTCGACCACCCTCCACACGACCACCGCCGCAATGTCAATCGGGTTCCCGTCCCGGTCGTTGACTTTCAGCCGGGCGGTCTCGAAGTTCCGGATCCGCTGCGAAATCCGGCGCTTGGTGAAGAACGGGTTCGCCCATCGCAGCCCCGGGGCCTTGACGGTGCCCACGTAGCGGCCGAACAGCTGCAGCACTTTGGCTTCGTTCGGGTTGACGACGAACAGCCCCGTCAGCATCGTGAAGTCAATCACCCAGACGAGCACCCAGAGCACGATCATCCAGGCGTCGACCGGCTCCTGAACGGCGGTGATGAAGCCGAACGTGCTGCCAATCAGCACAATCAGCAGAATCGGCAGCGCCACCCAGCCCGAAGCCGCAGAACGTTCGATTTCCCTGATCATGATTCCATGTCCTCCATGCTTGCGAAATGATATCACTATGAAATCTTGGTGTCAACAAGCGGTGCCGTGGCGCTTCGCTCCGCGTCCCCGCCCTTCTTCTCTTGGTTCGAGGGGCCGCTACCGCGAATTGCCACGTCACCTCCGAATCGCCGTGTCACCCGCGTAGCGCTGACGCGTTATCATGGAGGCCGTGATCCGAAGTGTCTGCCGTATCGTACCCACGCTCGTCTTGTCAGCCTCGGTCTTGCTGATCGGCGGAACGGCCGCATGTCAACAACGTGAGCAACCGCGTCCGATCATCGTCGCGGACAACGTCGTGACGGTCCAGAATTCGACGGCGGAGGAGTGGCTGGGCGTCGAGGTCTGGTTGAATTACCATTACCGGGTGACGCGATCCTCGATGCCGCCGGGCGAGCGGTTCGGCATTCCGCTGAACGTGTTCGTGGCGGGCTTCGGGCAACGATTCGACGCCAGACGGCAGGTGGTTCAGACGATCCAGGTGAAGGCGATGACTGCGTCTGGTGCGCCGGTCGATCTGATGTTCGGCAGCGGGCCCAGACGTTAACGCGCCCTCGGGACCTGCGCCACGGGCTGTTAGCGGGGAGCGGCCCTGGCACGCCGCAGCCGCCGGCAAAGGCGGCTGGCCACCAGGCCGCTCACGCAGGTCGTGAAACCGTTTCCAGTGAGGGGAGTCCGCGGTGGCAAAAATCAAGTCTGAACTGGAAATCGCGTGCCCGTGCTGTTCGGCCGTGATCGTGATCGACAAGAATCTCGACCGGGTCATCTCGCACCGTGAGCCCCCTCGTGCTGACACCCCTGACCTCGATCACGCCGCGCAACTGGTCGCCGACGAGAAGGCCCGCCGCGAGGCGGCGTTCGAACAGTCGGTGCAGACCCAGAAGACTCGAGGCGATGCGTTGTCGAAGCGGTTCGAAGAAGCCCTGCGCGCCGCACGCGAAGAGCCGATCTCGAAGCCGAAGCGGGAATTCGATCTCGACTAGAGACCTGCTCACCCGTACATATAGAGGCTGACGTGGAACGACGCTGCTGGACCGTTGTCCTATTCGCGATGGCGATACTCGTCGCGGGGAGCGGCGGGTCCGCCCCGCTTCGAGCCCGTACCGCCGTTGCTCCGCAGGGGCCTGGCCAGCAGCCGCCGTCCTTCACCTCCACGACAGTGCTCGTTCCCGTGGATGTACGCGTCGTGGATCGCAAGTCCGGGAAGGCGGTGACCGATCTTCAGCAGGACGACTTCACCCTGCTCGAAGACGGCATGGACCTGACGCACGCCGCCAACGACGCGCTCGTCGTCTACGACTACCGGGCCGATCTGATCGGCAGTGCGGACCGAAGCGTCACCTGACGGGAGACACCGTAGTGGAGAGCCACTTGCCGCCCATCGATCGCCTCCATGCCTGGGAGGCGCAGGCGTGAAGGTTCGATTCGTCGCGGCGGTGCTGCTGTGGCTCGTGCCGCACGCGGCCGGTGCTGCCGCGATCCATGGAACCACGACGGCCCAGCGGGGCGTGACCCTGCTCCCGGGCGTCGAGATCACGGTGACTCGGGCAGACACGGGCGGCCACGCGGGTGGCGTCGTCTCCGATGAGCTGGGTCGCTATCGTGTGAGCGGACTCCCAGCCGGACGCTACGAAATTGTCGCGCGCCTCGCCGGCTTCACCGACGCCAGGTCAGGCCCCATCGTGCTGGCGGAGAACCAGGACGCCGAGGTCAACCTGGATCTCGACGTGGCGGCGGTGTCGGAGACGGTCAAGGTCGTCGGCGAGGCCGGGCTGGCCCAATCCCAGACCAGCGTCTCCCGGGACACCGTGAGCGGCCAGATGGTGGACGTGCTGCCAGTGGCGGGGGATTCCTATCAGACGCTGTTGCCGGTGCTGCCTGGCGTGGTGCGGCAGCCGGACGGGCGAATCAGTATAAAAGGGGCGCGGCCGACTCAGGGGGCGCTGCAGCTCGGCCGGGGCAGCGGGAGCGATCCGTCGACCGGGAACTTCGGCCTCGAGCTGCCCGTCGATGCGGTCGAGTCGATCGATGTGGTGGCCAGCCCGTACGGCGCCGAGGACGGCCGCCTGACCGCGAGCCTCGTGCGGATTGAGACGCGGGCAGGCAACAATGTCTGGCGGGCGATCGCGAACGGCGTTATCCCGGCACTGTGCCTGAAACTGTGCGATGGCGGCACGATGGGCGTCGCCACCTACCAGCCGCGAGGATGGGTCGGCGGCCCGCTCGTGAAGGACCGGCTCTTCATCGCGCAGGGCGTACAGTTTCGGTGGAGCCGGACCCGCGTGCCGAGCCTGCCTGAGCACGCCAATGACACGATCGCCCGGAGCCTCTATCTCTTCACGCGGCTCGACGCGAATCTGACGTCTGGTCACACGCTGACGACCACGCTGGCGTTCTTTCCACGCGCGATCGATGCCGCAAACCTGAACACCTTCAACCCGGTCGGCGTCGCTCCGAATGCCCGACTGGTCGGCTACAACGTGGCCTTCATCGACCGCCTGACGCTGTCGCATGCCAGCTTCCTCGAATCGAACGCGAGCGTCAGCTTCTACCACACTCGCGTGTTCGGCGAGGGCCTGCAGGACATGGAGTTGACGACCGAGGGGAACCGGGGCGACTTCTTCAACACGCAGGACCGCCGAACGGTGGTCCGCCAGTGGACCGAATCGCTCCAGCTCATCCGGCATGCCGCAGGCGAGCACCTGCTCAAGGCGGGCTTCGACCTCATGCACGCGGCCTACACGGGCACCAGCCTGAGCCGGCCGGTGCTGGTCCGCCGTGGTGACGGCACCCTGAGCCAGCGGTTCGACTTCGGCGGCCTGACGTCCCAGCGTGTCAGCGGGCTGGACGTGGCGATGTTCGTCCAGGATCGCTGGCGCATCTCGCCGCGGTTCGTGCTCGAGCCGGGGCTCCGTCTCGATCGCGACGGTGTGCTGGGGCACTTCAACCTCTCGCCCCGCTTCGGTTTTGTCGCGGCGATCCTGCCCCGCGATATCGGCGTCTTCAGGGGCGGTGCCGGGGTCTTCTACGAGCGCACGCCACTCAATGTCGGAGCATTCGAGTCGCTCGAAGCCGCCACGCTCACCCGGTACGCGCCTGATGGCGTCACATCGGCCAGTCCGCCCGTGACCTATGCGCACCGGACGGGCGTCCTCGAGACGCCGCGGGCACTCGCGTGGAACCTCGAATACGATCACCGGTTCGGCTCGGACGTGCTCGTCAAACTGAATCACCTGCAGCGCCGCGGATCGCACGAGGCGGTGCTCGACTCACGCGAATCCGGCAGCCTCGCCGATCTCTTTCTGGACAGCAGCGGCCGCTCTCGCTACGTCGAGACAGAGTTGACGGTGCGATATGGAGCGAACGACAACCGTCAACTGACGCTCAGCTACGTTCGCTCACACTTCGCGCAGAACCTGAATGCCTTCGATCTCTTCTACGGAGACTTCCGCAACCCGATTGTGCGGTCCGACCAGTACGCGACGGGTCCAGCCGACGTGCCGGATCGCTTCATGGCAAGAGGGGTCCTCACGTTGAAGAAGAGGTGGACGCTGTCAACTCTCGTGGAGATCCGCGACGGCTTTCCGTACTCGGACATCAATCAGGACCAGGAGTACATCGGCGTCCGCAACGCGGGCGGAAGGTTCCCGGCGCTGTTCACCTGCGACTCCAGCCTGCTGCGAACCGCCACGGTCCTCAAACGCCGGGTGCGGCTCGGGCTGCGCGTGTACCACATCTTCAACACGTCTTCCCCGCGCGACGTGCAAAACAACGTCGATTCGCCCGCGTTCGGCACGTTCTACAACAGCATGGCGCGCAGGATCCAGCTCACGTTTCAGTTCATCCCTCGGTAGGGAAGATCACTCCGGAGTGAATGTCCGCACCAGGAATCCCGACGACGATCACTCCGGGAGTGATGGTTCGCCGATCACACCCAAGGCCGGAAGTAGCCGCGCCGCGTATAGGGCGCCGGCAACGCCGTCCACTTCTCACAGCCCGGGTAATCGAGGGGCTTCCGGTCGGGATACCGCGCGCGAAACGCCTTGTAGCGTGCCCGGAGACGCCGTTCGCGCCTGCGATCATACGGCAGCGCGGTGTGCGGGTAGTCGATGAGCATCTGCTCGGCCTTCCAGACGTTCTTCTCGGACAGCCGCCAGTCGTATCCGTCGAGTGTCGTCCGCAGGTCCGCCACGGCAAACGCCGTCACGCAGCCGGTGAAATCGATGTACGACTCGAAGTAACTCTGCGCCAGCGCCCGCGCCGTCCGGAAGACGGGCTTGCGCCCGTGCAGCCCCGGATCGCGAGACCGGGCGACCGACCCCCACCGACCGCGATGCCGGTAGACGAACAGCACGTGATCGAGCTTGTCGACCGACTCGAAACTCAGCACGAGCGGTGGATACCCATGCTGCTCGAGAATGACGGCCGCGGCGAGCGCGGCTTCGAGGCAGTGCGCTGTGCGGTGCCGGACGACGCCCCGGAAGCTTCTGAGCGTCTCGCCGAGCGGCCTGGCTTCATTGTTGTACGGCAGCGAGTTGAGAAACCCCTGCACCAGTCGCGGCGTCCGCAATTGGCGGATGAGGCGGCGTTCCTGGGCACTGAAGTCCGCGGGGGAAGGGGGCATGCTTTCCTACCCCGTCATCCTCGCTCCGCAGTATACGTTGAACAACCGCATTGCGCGGTCGGCCGTGCGAAACGTCGGAATGCCCGCCGCGTTCAGGTGCGCCGCCATCGCGTCGTAGAGCGCCCCGGCGTCGACAACGGCAATCCATGGCTTGCCGTTCCTGTCGCGCATGCCGGCGAGGCGGCCGACGATACTGTCCGGCCGGAGAAAGTCCTCCCGATGGCCGTCGCCCGCGGGCAGCGAATTGAGGGCGCCCGTCATCGGCACGCAGCCGACGACGGCCGCATCAAACGTCTCATCGTCGAGCGCCGCCTCCACGACCTCGGCGTACGCCGCGTCACCCATGATCGGCGTGAGGTCGATTGGGTTGTGAATGTCGACGACCTGATCGATGCGGCTTCTCGCGAGGATCTCGCCGAAGGCGCGCTCAGTGGCCGGAGCGTACGGCGGGAGTTGAAACGATCCCAGGTTGTCGGCGATCGCCACGCATTCGAACCCGGCGTTGGAGACGGCGGCAAGGTTCCAACCGGTGAGAGGCGCGGTGCCCAGCAGCGTGAACATCTGCGTGAGGTCGTCGAAATCTGCGAGTGAGTCGGCCACGATCACGCCGGCCTGTCTTGCCAGTGCCACGGTCACCGCGTAATCGCCGGCGATCGACGCAGTGTGGCTGGCCGAGGCCTTCGCGCCGGCTGGTGTCCGGCCCGCCCGATACAGCACCACGGTCCGACCCGAGTCCACGATGGCCCGGGCGGCTTTCAGGAACGGCAGCATGTCGAGCGGCCGGAACCCCTCGACATACACGGCAAAGACATCGATGCCGTCATCATCTTTGAGATACGCCAGGTAGTCGCCCACCGTCAGATCCATCTGATTGCCGAGCGTGATGGAGTACTTCGGGTTGAGCGTCGCCAGCTTGCTGGCGCGGGCGACCGCGAATGCGCCGCTCTGGGAAATCACGGCGAGGCGCGACGGCGCGCCCGTCGGCACGGGCAGCTTGTATTCGGGAATGAACGTCGTGTCGTACCGGCCCGGCATCGACCGGATGCCGAGACAGTTGCCGCCGTTGATGATCGGCCCGCCCCAGAGGCTCTGTCGCGCGTTGATCAGCGCGTCGCGCATCCGGCGTACGATCGCTTCACTGCCCGCTTTCTCTTCGAGCCCGCCGGGAATCAGCACGACGCTCTCGGCCGCCTGCCGCTCGATAATCTCGACCAGCGCCAGCGACGCCCGCGCCGCGTCGATGCACATGACGAACATGTCCACCCGCTCTGGCAGTGACGCGATGTCGGCGACGCACCGGCATCCTTCGAGCCGTTCGCTTCCGGGTTTGATGATGAAGATATGGTCCCGGTCGAATCCCTCGCGGAGGAGGTTGTTGACGATGATGTGGCCGGGATTCAGCCGTTCGGACACGCCCATAATGGCGGCCGTCCGTGGTTCGAGCAGGTGCTTCAGCTTCGCGAGCGGGCGGGGCGGCGCCCCGGTGCCAGCCCTCTGTGCCGGGTCGCGCAACGTGACCAGGACGTCGAGCGCCACCAGACGCCCGTCAGCGGCGCGGACGAACGGATTGACCTCGCACTCCGCGATCTGGTCACCGAACGCGCGCGCCAGGTCCAGAAACGTCAGCGCGACGCCTGTGATGGCCTCCATCCCGATCCTGGCGGGCTGGCCACGCAGTGGACGCGTCGCCAACTGAACGACGGCCACGCGCTCCAGCGCCTGTCGCACCGTGTCAAGTGTGGACAGCTCCGGCGACAGGATGGCGACATCCCGGCCCACCTTGAAGTGGTCTGCCAGAAACTCCGTGTAGATGCCTCCGGCTCCGATTGTCACGACAGGACCCGCGTCTTCGTTCCAGCGGAGGCCGACGAGGAACTCGTTCCCCAGGCCGGTGGCGTGCGCCACGAACTCGCTGATGGTGTAGCCGACGACGCCGTCGGTGCCCAGCCGGGCGTCCATGTCCGTAATCGTGGCGGCGACCGTCGCCACCGTTTTGGCGACGATGGCCACGCCGCCGACGTCGCTCTTGTGCAGGATGTGCGGCGAGACGACCTTGATCACCACCTGCTCGCCGGGCAGCCGATCAAGCGCCGCCGGCGTAACGTCCGCGGCGGACCCGACAAAGACGTGCGCGGGTGCCGGCAGGCCGAGGGCCGCGAGACACTGCAGTCCTTCTGTTTCGATCAGGGCGCTGCGGCCGTTGCGGCGCGCCGTCTCGAACGCGGTCTCGATGAGCGCGATGTTCATTGGCGGGACACCAGACTACCGGCCGACGGCGGCTTCACGCCCCGCCGCCAGCGCCTTGAGGTTGGTTTCGACGACCCTGGCTCCCTTCGCCGCGAACAGCGTGCCGACGAAGTGTTCAATCGTCTCCAGTGTGACCGGCAGCAGGCTGGAGGCGGCGCCGATCATCACCATGTTGGTGGCGCGCGCCGACCCGGCCTGCCGCGCGAGCCGTTCGGCGTCGATCAGGATTGCGCGCGGCAATGTTCTGATCCGGGCCAGCAGACCCTCCAGGTCGGGGTAGTTCGCGAAGTTGGCGACCGCATCGGTCGAGGTCAGCACCGTGCCCGTCGGTGACAGATAGGGCAGGTACCGGAGGCTCTCGAGCGGCTCCATGCTGAGTACGAGCGATGCGGTGCCCCGCGGAATCAGGTCGCTCGCGATCGGCTTGTCGGAGAGCCGCAGGTTGGCCTGGACTTCGCCGCCGCGCTGCGACATGCCATGCACCTCGGACTGCTTCACCGACAATCCCTCGTGCATGGCGCTCGACGCAATAATCGCCGAAACCGACAGCACACCCTGTCCGCCGACGCCCGCAAGGATGATGTCGAACTTCATGATGGCGCCCTCAGAGCCTCAACCCGCTCGAGCGGCTACGCACGTGCGGCCACCTGCTCCTGCTTCCCGCGCTTGATCGTTTCGAGGCATTCGCGCACGGCGATGATCACGGACAGCCCGCGGTGCTCGACCTCGCGTCGCAGCACCGCCGTGTTGTGGGCGTCGTGGCGCGGATGCGCATCGAGCACGTGCAGATGATCGGCCGGAACGCCCAGTCCTCGGACCAGATCCTCCAGCTGGGACGACGGCCGGATCGTCGGCTGGCCACCCGTCATCCCGACGGTCTTGTTGTCGAGGATGAGCAGCGTCATCGGCGTATCTTCGGTAATCGCGTCGAGCAGCGGCGTCACGCCAGAGTGGAGGAACGTGCTGTCGCCAATGACCGCGACCACGGGATGCAGCCCCGCTTCGGCGGCGCCCTTGGCCATCCCGACCGATGCGCCCATGCAGACACACGACTGAATGGCGTTATAGGGCGGCAGCGCCCCGAGGGTGTAGCACCCGATGTCCGAGGTCACGACCGCATCGGGGAACCCGGCCAGCGCGGCCGTCACGGCGTGAAAACTGTCGCCGTGCGGACAGCCCGCGCACAACTGCGGAGGCCGGGGCGGCAGCGTCAGCCCTTCGATCGTAAGCCCCGGCCGGGACTTGAGGCCGAGCGACGCGCGCACGATATCCGGATTCAGTTCGCCGTCCGGCGGCACATGCCCGGATTCGCGGCCCTCGATGTCGACATTCGGCGGGAGGACGCCGCGCAGCGCCCGCTCCAGATACGGATACCCCTCTTCGAGCACGAGAACTCGCCGGAGACCGCCGACAAACTTGCGGATCATGTCGGCGGGGAACGGGTAGGCGCCCACGTGCAGATGCGGAGGCGCCACGCCAAGGTCCTCGATATTCTCGATGTAGTAGTTGCGGGCCAGCCCTGTCGTGATGACCCCGAACGGCGCAGGGGAATCGGCACCCGTCACGGTGTTGTGAGGACACGATGCGGTGTAGCGTCGCATCTCCGGCTGCCGCTCGAGCAGCGCCCGCCACTGCCGCCGCGCGTTTGCCGGCAGCAGGATCCACGAGGCCGGCGTGGCGGACTTCGCCACGGGATTCTCAGGCCGCGGTTCGGCAGTCGTGACGTTGCCTCGGCTGTGGGCGAGCCGTGTCACGAGCCGGATCATGATGGGAATCTGAAAACGCTCCGACAGATCGAACGCCTCGCGCGTCATGTCGTACGCCTGTTGATGAGACGAGGGTTCCAGGCAGATCACGCGGGCGAAGTCGGCGAACAGACGGCTGTCCTGCTCGTTCTGCGAACTGTGCATGCCCGGATCGTCGGCGACGGCCAGGACCAGGCCGCCGTTGATGGTGATGAGCGCCGAATTCATGAACGGGTCGGCCGCCACGTTCAACCCGACGTGCTTCATCGAGACCAGCGCGCGCCGTCCGGCAAACGACACGCCAAGGGCTTCCTCGTACGCCGTCTTCTCGTTGGCGCACCACTGGGCAATCGGCGTCCCGTGCTTCCGCCGATACCGGATCAGGTATTCCGTGATCTCGGTCGACGGCGTGCCAGGATACGCGTACGCGGCCGTCAGGCCGGCATGAACCGCGCCGAGCGCGACAGCTTCGTCGCCGAGCAGGACCGTCTCACTCATGGGGAACTCCTGCGCACGGGTCTGGGGCGTTGGGGGACTCCCGGACGCGAATCGTGCGCCGCCGGGTGCCGGGGCGGGGCTGCTTGATGAGTGCCTCTACATCCCTGACGACCGTGTCAGGGGACCAGTCATTACCCGTGTATGTTTTCACAAGTATGCCCTGGGGGTCCATCAGCACCGTCGGGAGCTTGTGGCCGCTGTTCTCCCTGTCCGCGGACCCGTTACATCCCCGTGTGCGCCGCGGCGAACTCAACAACCTGCTGTTCGGCCCAGTAGCCGTCGTACCCGTCGTTCGCGTTTTCGATGTAACCGCAATGTCCGCCGTGGCGGGTGATCCGCAGTGCGATGTGAGGATTGCCGGTGACCTTCGGATCGCGAAACGGTTCGACCGGAATGAACGGATCATCCTCGGCGGCCACGATGAGCGCGGGAACGCGGATCTGGTCCACCACGCGCATGGACGCCGCGCGGTAGTAGTAGTCAGCCGCGTCCTTGAACCCGTAGTGCGGTGCGGTAAACCGATCGTCAAAGGCCCTGATGCTCCGGATTCGCCAGAGTCCGGTGACGTCGTAGGATCCCGGGTGCATGAGGGCCTTTCGGCGAATTCTCCGGCGGAGACTGCGCATGAAGTCCCACTCGTAGAGGCGGTTCCTGATCCGCTCCATCGCGTCCATGCAGGCGCCGAGTTCGAGGGTGGGGGAGACGGCGCAGATCGCCCGGAGCCAGGCCGGCGCGTTGTCGCCAAGCAGGCCGGCGAGGCGCAGCGCAAGATTGCCGCCGAGCGAATAGCCGGCGACCGCCATCGACGGAAGGCCGTCGGCGTCGGCCAGCTCCGTCAACACCGCCGCCACATCCGCGGTGAGGCCGGAATGGTACAGACCCTCGCACAGATGCTCGGTCCCGCCGCAGTTGCGCTGATTGAGACGGATGACATTGAAGCCGCGTCGAAGCGCCTTGTCAGCGATGCCGAGCATGTAGTGTGAATCGCTCGATCCCTCGAGTCCGTGCAGCGCAACCAGCGTCGGGTGGGTCCGCGGATCGTCCTGCCAGTGGCAGTGCGCGAGGACGCGAGTTCGGGGCTCCACGTCGAAGAGACGGGGCACTGCGGGCGGCAAGTCTGGAAAGTGACGGTCTCGGGCCCACGCGTAGAGGGTCATCCGGTGGCCGCCGCGCAGCCAGCGCGGTGGGTCAAAGTCCTGCATCAGACCTTAGTCTATCGCAGGCACGGTTACGGATACTTCCGGGCTGGAGTAGACTACTGCCGCGATTGGGAACCCCGAACCATCCCGCCGCAGCGATCAACAGACGCGGCCAGACCCGAGGAGCGCAGAATGTTCAGAGCCAACCGGATTGCCTTCACCGTGCTGTGTCTTAGCCTCGGCCCGGGCTTGGTCGGCGCCGCCCCGCAGCAGGCCGCCAAGAAGCCCGCCGTCGATCCCGTCGAGGTGCGCGTGCAGGCACTCAAGCAGCAGGCCATCGCCGCAGTCGACCGTTCGGCGGTGCTGACACAACAGATGATCGATCAGCTGTACAGCTACGGCGAGCTGGGGTTCCAGGAGATCGAGACGTCCCGGTATCTGAAGGGCGTCCTGCGGCAGGCCGGGTTCGTGATTCAGGAAGGCGTGGCGGGCATTCCCACCGCGTGGACCGCGACCTGGGGATCGGGCAAGCCCGTGATCGCGCTCGGGTCGGATATCGACAGCCTGCCGCAGACCAATCAGAAGCCGGGCGTTCCGTGGCACGAAGCCCTGGTGGAGGGCGCACCTGGACACGGTGAGGGTCACAATTCGGGCGTGCCCTTGAATATCACGGCGGCGCTGGCCGTGAAGCAGATCATGGAGCGCGAGAAACTGTCGGGCACCCTCATCATCTGGCCCGGCGTGGCCGAGGAACTCGTAGCCGCCAAGGCGTTCTATGTGCGCGACGGACTCTTCAAGAACGTCGACGTCGTCCTCTTCTCGCACGTGTCGAACAACATGGGCGTGTCGTGGGGGTCGGACGCCGGCAACGGCCTCGTGTCGGTCGAGTATCAGTTCAAGGGACAGACGGCTCATAGCGCCGGCATGCCGTGGCGGGGCCGCAGCGCCCTCGATGCGGTCGAATTGATGGACGTGGGCTGGAACTTCCGCCGCGAGCACCTGCGCATTCAGCAGCGGTCGCACTATGTGATCACCGACGGCGGCGATCAGCCCAACGTCGTCCCGGGAACCGCGTCAGTCTGGTACTACTTCCGCGAGACCGACTATCCGCACATCAAGGAAATGTGGGACATCGGCAACAGGATGGCCGACGCGGCCGCGATGATGACGGATACGACCGTCACCTCGCGCGTGCTGGGCGCCGCGTGGCCCCAACACTTCAACAAGGTCGTGGCCGAGACGACCTACGCCAATATCAAGCAGGTCGGCATGCCGGCGTGGGATGAGGCCGATCAGCAGTTCGCCAAGGCGGTGCAGCGCGAACTGAAGCAGCCCGAGCGCGGACTCGAGACGGCGGTCGGCAGATTCGGCGAGCCGATCAGGGAAGAGGACAAACGGGGCGGCGGGTCTGACGACATCGGTGACGTCTCGTGGACCGTGCCCACCATTACGCTTCGCTACCCCGCCAATATTCCCGGCACCACGGGCCACCACTGGTCGAGCGGCATCGCCATGGCCACGCCGATCGCGCACAAGGGATCGACCGCCGGGGCGAAGGTCCACGCGCTGACGATGATTGACCTCCTACTGAAACCGGCGATCATCCAGCAGGCATGGGAGTACTACAACACGGTTCAGACCAAGGACCAGAAGTACATTCCACTTCTGCGGCCGCAGGACAAGCCGGCGACGTTCCTCAACTCGAGAATCATGGAGCAGTACCGCGAAAAAATGAAGGCGTTCTACTTCGACCCGTCAAAGTACAAGACGTACCTCGAGCAGTTGGGCGTGGCGTATCCGACGCTGTCGAAGCCGGGGAAGTAGGGGCGCGATTCATCGCGCCCTTCAAGGCCTGGAGGAGGCGTCGATCAACGCAACCGATAAATGAGGAACCGCGCGTTGCGGTAGGCGATCGGCAGGTCGAGCGTGTGCTCGCTGACCAGGTAGTCAATCTCGAAGCGTCGAGCCAGATCCCTCGCCGATTGGGGCGTGAGTGCATCAAAGGAACCGAGGGCCCCGGTCCGTTCGGCGACGCGCATCGCCACCCCCCGTGAGTAGATCGCGAGAGCCGCGTCCTTGACCTCTTCCAGATAGACATCGCGTGAGGCCGCCACGCGTACACTGCTCCCGTAGCGCCACGCGTGCCCCGGGTCCGCCAGCACGTGTGTCGCGACCGGCGTCGTCTTCAACCAGTCCATCGCGTCCCGCCAGTCGGTGTGCGGCAGAGACAGTTCGACGACCGGGCGTCCGGGATGTTCAATCCACATCACGTACGCCCCGCGTCCAACCGCCGCGCACACGACGACGGCGGCGACAACCATCGCGCGACGGCTCGTGGACTTCGCGGCGTCGGCTGCCGGCCCGGATCGAGTTCGTGATCCGTCAGCGACGGCCCACGCCATGTAGATCGTGCCCAGCGCGTCCAGCATCCAGAACAGCCTCGAGACCTGCAGTTGCACAGCCAGCGCGATGTCGCGCGCGACCAGCGGGAGCGTGGCGAAGAAGATTCCGACCAGCACCAGCGCGCCGGCGACCAGACCGGTTTCACGCGGGTGAAGCCGCCCGGACGAGCGGCGAACCAGAAAGACGGTGACGACGACCCCCACGTACAGCGCGGCGACGAGCCACATGCTGACGGGCCAGGCGTTGGCGAACAGATAACCCTTGGCGGCGAGCACCGCGAGCCACTCGGCGTCCATCCGTACCAGCCGCTCGGCGAGCGGACCCCATGCCACCGCCCAGACCGTCCCGCCGGCGGCCACGGCAGCCGCCACGGCCAGCCATCTCCGCCATCGCGCGTCGCTGACGTACATCGCCACGCCGATCCAGATCGCAAACCAGACAGCGGTCGTCGGATGCACGACCGCGGTGAGCGCCACGAGGCCGATCGCCACCCACCGCCGGGACCGGAGATACGCGCTGACCGCCGTGATGCCGATGGCGAACGCCAGCATCCTCGGCTGCATGTAACTTTCGAGCGTGTTCACGCCGGTCAGGCCTACGCGATGGCGCAACGTCATCGCCGCGATGAGGGCGACCCGGGCCCAGGGAGACAACCCCAGCTGACGGGCGACGCTGAGGCTGGCGGCCAGAAGCAGTACGAGCGTGAGCACGTAGGCTCCCGCCAATAGCGTCGCCACGGTCATTCCGGTGGTCGACACCGCGAGGGCCGCGATGCGGTTGATGATGGTCAGCCCGTCCTGGGCGTTGAGGACCACGCGATCGCGCGGGAACGACTCGGGAACGAGATGACGTTCGATGGCCGGCAGGTGGAACGCCTGATCGCCTACGCCGAACCGGTAGCCACCGGTGTTGAGCGTGGCCACGAGGCAGAATGCCAGCGCGACCAGACCATCGCGAAGCGGCGCCGACAGCCAGCGCGTCACACGAGCCGTTGACGCCGCGCGCGTCCCGTCAGCGCGTGGGAGGGCGTGCAGATCATCACGATCAGGATTCGTCCGCACTCGGGCCATAGATGCTCGGCACCTTGGAGCCTGTGTGCCGAAGGTAGACGCTCAACTGGCCCCGGTGATGAATCAGGTGACTCATCACCCACGAGCGCCACGCCGCCACGCGCGGCATCGAGAACATCTCCCGGCCGTCCTGCTTGAAGGTCCACGGACTCATCAGGTCCGCGTCGCTCATCCCCGCCAGCAGTCCGCGGATCTTCTTGATGTTGCCGTCGAACACGTCCAGTACGTCGGCCCGGGTCGACAGAGGCCGCGTGACGTGCGGGGCGCCGGACACCATGTTGAACTCCGCCTCCTGGAGGATGGTTTGGCCCCAGGTCGGGATATCGGCCAGGTGTGCCGCCAGACGGCCCAGCGTCATCGACTTCTCGTGGGGCTGGAAGGCGAACCGGTCTTCGGCGACCCGTTCGAGGAGCTTGCGGGTGACGGCCATTTCGTGATCGAACTCCGGGAGCAACCCGTCTCTCATCGCCATGGTGATCTCCTTCCGTCGCGTTTGCGGGGTGAGAATGCGGCTCAGGACCCTGAGTGCCGCCAGGGTTCTTACTCGACAATCCGGACGTAGCAGCCGAGGTGCCGCCGGTCGGTGCTGCCCGGCGTTGAATCAACCGGATAGTAGCCGCGTTCGGCGCTGATGACCAGCCGCACGGTCCCATCGAGTGACGTGGGCTTGATCAGAATCTCCCGTTCCTCGTCTGCCGCCAGTTGTTCAGACCAGACGCGATCCGGCATCTCGATGTGAATCGTGTTCGGTACGACGGTGTGCAGCACGAGTCGCAGGTCTGCGATCAGCAGGCCGGTTCGTGAGACGACCGACACTCTGGCCCGGCCGGCTCCGCGCACCCAGAAGCCGGTCGCGTCGGGATACACGTTATCGTCGTGGAACAGAAACAGCAGGCGGTCGAACGCCGCAGCCGCGCGCACGTGGTCGGCCGCGATCCGATCCAGAAACGGCACGACGCGGTACGGAACGATCCGGAGCGCGGTGACCTGCTTCCCGAGTTTGCCCGAGGTGGCAAAGCTCACCATGCCCATGTCAGCCGGGAGATCGAAGACATCACTCCACTGGCGCGAGTTGGTGCCCTCGATGGCCCACTCCGTCATCGCGCCGCCCCAGGTCCCGGCTCGAAGCGCCAGCCGCCCCGAGAGCGGGCTCTCGTCCGATAGCGACCGACGTCCGATCACCTCGATGCGATACCGTCCCGCGGGCAACGCAAACCGGACGTTGAACTGCGCGTCTTCCTGATCGCCAGCAGCCAGGGCCGCGGGCCTGGCGGACAACTCGAACAGGCTCGGGACCGTTCGCGCGTCGATGACAGAGAGCGGGTCCATCCGCAGGGCCAACGGCCGTGCATGCGGATCGAAACTGTCGAGCATCTCGATATGGCTTCGGTCCCGCGCGTCCGGAGCGGGCTTGAGCCAGGAGCTGATCATGATGGGCATGATGCCGGTGGCCAGCAGGACCGCGAGCAGGAAGCCCGCGTCAGCGCGGAGGAAGGCGGGTCCGCGTCCGATGCGCGAATCGGCCGGCCGCCCGCCTCGCGTCCAGAGCCATCCGACCAGCCCCGTGCCAATCAGCACGGACGCCAGCCAGATCGCGGCCTGCGCCAGGCCGAGCCAGGCCGACTGCCCGATCAGATCCGGTGCGTATGTCGCGAGGTGCCAGTTGGGCGACAACCACTCGATCAGGCGAGAGATGCCATCGTGCCCAAGCGCCATGAGCCCTCCGCCCCGCACGGTCAACGTGGCGACGCTCGCTCCGAGACCCATCAAGAGCAGCAGCCGGTACATAGCCCGGCGTTCCGGGTGCGCTCCGGCACGGCGATACTCCCAGGCCAGCGGCACTGCGGCCACCAGCAACGCGGGCAGCACCAGCTCGCCGGGACGTGACGGCCCTCCTTGCCACGCGCTCAGCACTGCCGCCGATCCGACCAGCGCGCCGAGCAGCAGGCTCACCTCGATCGCGAACATGCGAGCCTGCCCCCGTTGCTGCCACAGGGCCCAGAGTCCGATGATCGCAATGGCGAAAGCCGGCGCATAGCTCATCGCGCCATATTCCTGGTCGACCAGCAGCGCAAACGCATACCGTCCAACCAGAGCAAACCCGGGAAACTGGGCCGCACGTCCAACGTACGCGGGCGACGACCACACGGAACCAGTCGTGGCGACATTGAACGCCAGCCAGCCAGCCACGCTGGCAGCGCAGGGCGCCGCGATCAGGCCGATGCACGCCACCAGCCGCCCTCGACCAGCCGCACGCAGCGCCCGCCAGCAGCGCCACACCCCGACGCCCGCAATGACGCCTGCGGCCGGAAGATATGCGGCATTGAGCCACGGCAGCGCCCCGGCAGCGAGACCGAGCAGAAGCGAGCGCCACAAGCCCAGCGGTGGCCCCGGCGCTGGATCTTCCTGGCTGGTCATCGCCGCGTTCCACAGCGAGAAGGTCCCAACCAGGACGAGGAGCAGCGCCGCTGGAACGTCGGGTGACACGGTGACGCTGCCCACCACCACCGGCACCGACAGCGACGTCGTCGCCCACGCGAACGTCGCGGCGGAGACCGAACCAGTCACTCGCCGGGCCCACACCCAGACCACCGCGGCCGAGAGAGCCGCCAGCAAGCCCAGCAAGAACGCGACACCCGTGTAGCCGGCCACCGAGAAGGCAGGCGCGAGGATCAACGGCAGCCCAATCGGTACGAGCGCGGATCCCCCCGGCGCGGCGCGAGCATCCAGGTCGTTGGCGTAGTACGCCGAGTATGATCGCAGCCGATAGTTGTTCGCGACGTTGAGATCACCATCGGCGACCAGACTCTGTGTGGCGACCAGGTAGTGGGGTTCATCGCCGCCAGGGCGCAATCCGGATGGCGCCATCCCGCGGGAGGCCCCGACCAGCGCGAGCGCGGTCACCGAAAAGACGATGACGAAGGCGCGAAAGGTGGGCAGCGCGTGGAGCGTGGCAACGACCTGGCGCCCGCTGCCCGAGCCGAGAACGGCCCATATCACCTGGGCAAGCACGATGGCCCACACGAGATAGCGGCCCGGGCCCGCGAACACGCGCAGGACAGGCAACCCATCGGCCAGCCACGGCAAGTAGGGGAGCAGCAGCACAGCCAGCCCGTAGAGCGGAACGACGGGATCGGTCGCGTGCCTGCCGGATTCGGCCCGGAGCTCGAACAGTACGCCGAGCAGCACCGCCAGCGAGACGGCTCCAGCCAGTTGTGCGAGCCCCGGCAGCATGGCGATCCTGACGGCACCTGATGGTCCGTCGATCACGTCGAGTACGCCGAGCGAGGTCCACAGCGCCACGCCCGCCGTGGCCCATGCGCCCAATGAACGGAATGTCACGGTGTTCTCTCGCCGAAGCAGCGTCCAATCGGCCTTCAGACCCCCGTCTGGCGTCTTTGAAGCGGGTTGCACGCGCAGGTTGCCAGAATCGCCTCCAGTAATTCTACCCGGGCTGGCGCCGCTGTGCGAGAATCACCGAATGAACGCCTCGCGTCACGTGAGCCATGACTGACGCCACCATCGCGTGCCGGGAGCGGGTGACGCTCGAGCCGGCCGCCGTCCAGCAGATCATCGATACGCTGCGGGCAGCGGGCTATCGGGTTCTCGGTCCCGTCGTCGGCAATGGCGCCATCGCGTATGACGACCTGGCGTCAACAGACCAGTTGCCCGCCGGGAAGACCGACCGGCAGCTGCCTGGATCCTACAAGCTCGTGGCCGGCGAGTCGGACGCGTGGTTCGGGTACGCCTCGAGTCCGGAGAGCTGGAAACGCTATTGCTTCCCCCCGGTCTCGCGGTTGTGGCGGGCGGAGCGGAAGGGGTCGGGTTTCACGCTGGTCGCCGAGACCGACGCGTCCCCGCCGATGGCGTTTCTCGGCGTGCGGGCATGCGACATCGCGGCGATGCGGGTGATGGACCGTGTGCTGCTGCAGGGGCCGCATGCCGATCCGGTGTACCGGCGCCACCGAGAGCGAGCGTTCGTGGTGGCGGTCAATTGCGGCGAACCCGGCGGCACGTGCTTCTGTGCCTCGATGGGAGCCGGTCCTCAGGTCACCAGCGGATTCGACATTGCGCTCACCGAAATCGTCGGCCAGGGCCGTCACTGTTTTGTCGCCGAGTCCGGGAGCGATCGCGGCGCCGCCGTACTCGGCGGCATGGCGCGGCGGCCCGCGACGGTCGAGGAGATCGGAACCGCTGATGCCATCGTGGCCAGGGCCGTCACCCGCATGGGCCGGTCCGTCACCACTCAGGGGTTGGCGGAAAGCCTGGCACGTAGCGCCGAGCACCCGCATTGGGAAGCCGTGGCGCGGCGATGCCTGACCTGCGCCAACTGCACGATGGTCTGTCCCACCTGTTTCTGCGCGACCGTCGGCGACGGGACCGATCTCTCCGGTGCGCACGCGTCACGCGTGCGGATGTGGGATTCCTGTTTCACGCTCGACTTCTCGTTGATTCACGGGGGCAGCGTCCGGCCGTCGCCGTACGCACGATATCGCCAGTGGCTGACGCATAAGTTCAGCACGTGGGTCGATCAGTTCGGCACCTTTGGCTGCGTGGGCTGCGGCCGCTGCCTGACGTGGTGTCCCGTGGGAATCGATGTGACGGAAGAACTGCGGGAGATCGCTGGTGGGAATCCGGCCGAGCCGCCCGCTGCACCTGTGTAAGGAGATGTCGATGCACACACTCGAACCTATCCTCGCGGAGCATCCGTTCCTGAAGGGCCTGCGGCAGGAGCACCTGGCGCTGCTGGTCGGCTGCGCCTCCAACGTGCGGTTCGAGGCGGGCGCGTTCGTGTTCCGCCAGGGCCAGGAGGCCAATCACTTCTTCATTCTCCGCGACGGAAAGGTGGCGGTGGAGGCATTCGCCCCTCAGAAGGGCGCCGTGGCCATCGACACGTACGGAGAGGGTGACGTGCTCGGCTGGTCGTGGCTGCTCCCGCCGTATCGATGGCGGTTCGACGCCCGCGCCGTCGAGCCAACGCGAATGATCTCGCTCGACGCCCGCTGCATGCGGACCAAGTGCGAGAACGACCACGACCTCGGGTACGAACTGATGAAGCGGTTCGCCGGAATCATCGAGCAGCGCCTCGACGCCACCCGCTGGCAACTGCTCGATCTCTATGGCGTGCGTGACTGACGAGGTGCTGGTGATGAACGGAGCGGAACAGAGTCCCATGCTGCCCGATCTCTACAAGGTCCGGCAGGTGCACCGGGAGACCGATGACGCCTTCACGCTCGAACTGGGGCGGGCGGCGGGACACCAGCCGTTCGGTTTCTCGGCCGGGCAGTTCAACATGCTCTACGTCCACGGCATCGGCGAGGTGCCGATCTCAATCAGCGGCGATCCCGGCGGCCAGGCGACGCTCGTGCACACCACTCGCGCGGTCGGGGCGGTGACCCGGGCCATGCGAGCGCTGAGAGCCGGCGACATGCTGGGGGTTCGCGGGCCCTTTGGCGTCGGCTGGCCGGTGGCGCAGGCGGAAGGCCACGACGTGGTCGTCGTCGCGGGCGGGATCGGCCTGGCACCCCTGCGGCCGACCATCTATCACGTGCTCGCCAATCGCGATCGCTACGGCAGGGTCGTCATCCTCTACGGCACCCGAACGCCGGGCGACATCCTGTTCCGCAAGCAGCTCGAAGCCTGGCGCGCGCGACTCGACATCGAGGTCTACGTGACCGTCGATCGCGCCACCGAGGGGTGGAACGGCAACGTCGGCGTCGTCACGAAACTCGTTCCGAAGGCGCCGTTCGACCGGACACGGACGGTGGCGATGATCTGTGGTCCAGAGATCATGATGCGATTCACCGCGCTCGAGCTCGAACGGCGCGGCATCGACGCGGATCACATCTACCTGTCGATGGAACGCAACATGAAGTGCGGCATCGGGTTGTGCGGACACTGCCAGTGCGGCGCCGCCTTCATCTGCAAGGACGGGCCGGTGTTTCGCTACGACGCGATCCGGGAGCTGTTGTCCCGGCGGGAGATCTGATATGGCACGCGGATCCAAACCCAGACTGGCCGTCTGGAAGTTCGCCTCGTGCGACGGCTGCCAGTTGTCGCTGCTCGATTGCGAGGACGAACTGCTCGAGGTGGCCGGCGCCCTGGAGATCGCGAATTTCGCTGAAGTGTCGAGGGCCGTGGCCAAGGGGCCGTACGATCTGTCGCTGGTCGAAGGATCGATTACCACGCCGCACGACGCGGAACGCATCCACAGGATTCGCCGCGCCTCGAAGGTGCTCGTGTCGATTGGCGCGTGCGCGACCGCCGGCGGCATCCAGGCGCTGCGCAACTTCAAGGACGTGAACGACTATGTCTCGATTGTCTACGCCACCCCGGCCTACATCGAGACGCTCAATAAGTCGACCCCCATCCGCGATCACGTCGCTGTGGATTTTGAACTCCGCGGGTGCCCCGTCAGCAAGACCCAGCTGGTGGAAGTGCTGAGCGCGTACCTCAACGGCCGAAAGCCGGACATTCCAAACTACAGCGTGTGCGTCGAGTGCAAACTGAAGGGGAACGTCTGCGGACTCATCGCGTTCGGGCCGACGTGCCTGGGGCCGGTGACGCAGGCCGGCTGCGGCGCGCTCTGCCCGACGTATCATCGCGGCTGCTTCGGGTGTTTCGGTCCGAAGGAGGCGGCCAACACGGCATCACTCGCCGCCGCGTGGCGGGCGCAACAGGTGACCAACGAACAGCTCGTACGGCAGTTCCGCGGCTTCAATGCCTGCGCCGAGGCCTTCCGCAAGGAGAGTGAAGCCAATGAGCGTTAAGACCATCAAGGTCGACATGCTCGCCCGGGTCGAAGGCGAGGGCGGCCTGACGGTGAAGGTGAAGGACGGCAAGGTGACCGACGTCAAGGTCACGATCTTCGAGCCGCCGCGGTTCTTCGAGGCCTTCCTGCGCGGGCGATCGTACGACGAGGTGATCGACATCGTCGCGCGCATTTGCGGCATCTGTCCGGTGGCGTATCAGATGAGCGCGGCGCAGGCGATCGAGGACGCCTTCGGCGTCACCGTGTCGGAGGAGGTGCGGCAGTTGCGCCGGCTGCTGTATTGCGGCGAATGGATCGAGAGTCACGCGCTCCACGTGTTCTTTCTGCATGCGCCGGATTTTCTAGGCTACCAGGACGCGGTCGCGATGGCACGGGACCACCTGCCGGTCGTGCAGCGCGCGCTCCGGATCAAGAAGACCGGCAACGATCTGGTCGCGCTGGTCGGCGGTCGCGAGATCCATCCCGTCAGCGTGCGCGTCGGCGGATTCTACAAGGTGCCGACCAAAGCCGAACTTGCGCCCCTCGCCGAGAAGCTCAAGTGGGCCCGCGATGCTGCGATCGAGGCCGTCATGTTCACGGCCGGCCTGCCGTTCCCCGACTTCGAGCGCGACTACGAGTACGTGGCCCTTCGACACCCACACGACTACCCGATGAACGACGGGCGCCTCGCGTCCAGCAGCGGGCTTGACGTCGCGGTCCGGGAGTATGACCAGCATTTTGAAGAGCAGCACGTCGCCCACTCGACCGCGCTCCATTCCATACGCACTGGACGAGGCCCGTACCTGGTGGGGCCGCTGGCGCGCTACAACCTGAATCACGATCGGCTCTCGCCCATCGCCAACCAGGTTGCCGCCGGGGCTGGCCTCGGGCCCGCCTGTCACAATCCGTTCAAGAGCATCATCGTCAGGGCCGTCGAAATTGTGTACGCGTGCGACGAGGCGCTGCGCATCATCACGTCGTACGAGAAGCCCGCCCAGGCCGTTGCCGATGTCAGGCCCGCGCCTGGTGTCGGCTACGCGTGCACCGAGGCCCCGCGCGGAATCCTCTTCCATCGCTACCGCGTCAATCCGCGAGGGCAGGTGCTGGACGCGAAGATCGTTCCGCCGACATCGCAGAATCTGAAGATGATGGAAGCGGACCTGCGCGAGTTCGTCACGCCGCGCGTCACGACTCCCGTCGAGGCCCTGACGCGGCAGTGCGAGCAGGTCATTCGGAACTTCGACCCCTGCATCTCGTGCGCCACGCATTTTCTGAGACTCAATGTCGAACGCGAGTGACTCCCGGAGTGATTGTGCTCAACACCGCGCCAAGGGGTCGGGGCTAACCCCTCAATCCAGCCTGAGCAGCGCCACAGACTGGGCGCCGAGCGGATAGACGGCGCAATCAGCACCCGCAGGGCCGGCCACAACGGGGATGGCCGGAGGCGCTCCGGCTGTATCGAGCAGGCATGTCCAGCCGCGTCCTGCGGTCGATCCGGGAAGAGTAAAGGGGACGGGCGCCGTGTCGGCATTCAGCAGGATGAGCAGCGTGTCGTCGCGGATCGGCGCGCCCCGGTCGTCGAGCTCCGCGATCGCGTCCCCGACGAGCATCGCGCCGAGCGAACGGGCGTGGGGGGCGTTCCACGTGGCATCGGTCATCTCGCGCCCGGCTGGATCGAACCACAGAATGTCGGCGGCGTCGTGACCGCGGCCGTCGTGTCCGCGAAAGAACGTCCGCCGGTGCAGGGACGGATGACTGATGCGGAGCCGCACCAGATCGCGGACAAACGCCAGCAGGCCGGCCTGTTCGCGGTCCAGGTTCCAGTCGAGCCAGCTGATGTCGTTATCCTGGCAGTAGGCGTTGTTGTTGCCGCGCTGGGTCCGCCCGAACTCGTCGCCCGCGCACAACATCGGCACGCCCTGCGACAGCAGCAGCGTGGCCAGCAGATTGCGCATCTGCCGCGCGCGCAGCGCGAGCACGGCGGCGTCATCGGTCGGCCCTTCCACCCCGTAATTCGCGCTCAGGTTGTTCGGCTCGCCATCGACGTTGCCTTCGCCATTCGCGTCGTTGCGTTTCACCTGATAGCTGACCAGATCACGCAGCGTGAACCCGTCGTGTGACGTCACGAAGTTGATGCTCGCATAGGGACGCCGGCCGCCCTGCGCGTACAAGTCGCTGCTGCCTGCGAGCCGGCTGGCCAGTTCCGGCACTTGATCGCTCTCGCCGCGCCAGAAGCGGCGGACCAGATCGCGGTACCGGCCGTTCCATTCCGTCCAGCCGGCCGGGAAGTTGCCGACCTGGTACCCTCCCTCACCCAGATCCCACGGTTCGGCAATCAGCTTGACCCGCGAGAGCACGGGATCCTGCTGAATGATGTCGAAAAACGACCCGAGCTTGTCGACTTCGAACAGTTCCCTGGCCAGCGCGCTGGCCAGATCGAACCGGAAGCCGTCGACGTGCATGTCGACGACCCAGTACCGAAGGCTGTCCATGATGAGCTGCAGCACGCGCGGGTGGCGCAGATTCAGCGTGTTGCCGCAGCCGGTAAAGTCCTGGTACCGGCGCGGTTGCGCGGGCATCAGCCGGTAATACGACGCATTGTCGACACCGCGCATCGAGAGCGTCGGCCCGGTGTGATCGCCTTCGGCCGTGTGGTTGTAGACGACGTCGAGAATGACCTCGAGGCCGGCTTCGTGCAGCGCCCGCACCATCATCTTGAACTCGCGCACCGCCGCCATCCGGCCCCTGGCCGAGGCGTAGCGGACGTCGGGCGCGAAATAGGCCAGCGAGTTGTACCCCCAGTAGTTGGTGAGGCCGCGGGCGACCAGATGGCGATCGGTCGCGTGAAAATGGACCGGCATCAGCTCCACGGCGGTGACGCCCAGTTCCCGCATGTGCTGCAGCACCGCGTCCGACGACACGCCCAGATACGTTCCCCGCAGCGGCTCGGGCACGCCCGGATGGCGGCAGGTGAATCCCTTCACGTGCAGCTCGTAGAGGATCGTCTTATGCCATGGCGTCTGCGGCCGCCGATCCTCGCCCCACGTAAACGCCGGATCGATGACCGCCGCGAGGGGCGCCACCGCCGCATCGTCGCGCGTGTCGGGCGTCACATCCTGCTGATGCGCGTCACGCCCGAATCCGAAGATCGCGTCGTCCCACAGCAGCTTCCGGCCGATCGCCTTGGCGTACGGGTCGAGCAGGATCTTCGAGGGGTTGAATCGATGGCCGTCCTGCGGCGCATACGGCCCGTGCACACGGTATCCGTACAGCTGTCCAGGCCGGACGTCGGGGAGGTAGCCATGCCAGACGTGATCGGTCCGCTCCGGCAGTCTGACGCGACATGATTCGCGCGCACCGTCGGCCGAGTCGAACAGGCAGAGATCGACTGCTGTCGCGTGTTCCGAAAAGAGGGCGAAGTTGACGCCCAGACCGTCCCATGTCGCGCCAAGCGGATGGGACCGGCCGGGCCACGCACGAAGTGTCATTTTCCGAAATCGACCGTCGGGACCTTCTTCGCCTCTGGGGGTGTCTGGAAGTACGGATATTCCTTGAAGCGGAACATCGCCGCCGTGACGTTCGAGGGGAACGAACGGCGCTTGGTGTTATAGGCCTGCACCTTCTCGTTGTACCGCATCCGCTCGACCGCGATGCGATTCTCGGTGCCGGACAACTCGTCCATCAGCCTGTTGAACGATTCGTTGGCCTTCAACTGCGGGTAGTTCTCCACCACCATCAGCAACCGCGCCAGCGCGGACGACTGCTCGTTGGCGGCGGCGATCTTCGCCTCAGGCGTGGTGGCGCCCGCCAGCTTGGCCCGCGAGGCGGCGACGGCCTCGAACACTTCCTTCTCGTGGCCCGCGTAACCCTTGACGGAATTGACGAGGTTCGGGATCAGGTCGCTGCGCCGCTGCAGCTGATTCTCGACCTGTGACCATTGGCTCTTGATGGCCTCTTCCTGGGTGATGAACGTGTTGTACGAGCATCCCGAGAGCGCCATCGCCGTCAGGACGAGGCAGGTGTTGATGATTAGTCGTCTCATAGTGTCCATCCAGGTGTGGAATGCGTTGATTTTACCCCGGCCGGATCCCCTGCCGGCTACCAGCTCGCCCCGCCGCCGCCCCCGCCGCTGCCTCCGCCGCCAAACCCCCCGAAGCCGCCGCCGCCGAATCCCCCGCCACCGAAACCGCCGCCGCCCCACCCGCTCCAACCGCCGCCGCCCCAGCGATTCGATCGCCGCAGCGAGGACGGAAAAATGAACGACCCCAGTATCCTCGCGCCCGCGAAGAGCAGCACAAGGATGATGACGCCGATCGACGGAAGCCCAGTCGAGCGCGTCGACGGCCTCTGCTGCACGGCTACGGGCCGGCTCACGCCGTCCAGGGAGACCCCTCGCGCATCCGCGATGTGGAGGGCGAAATACTCGACACCCGCGCGCAGGCCCTGGCCATACTCGCCGCGCTTGAAGCTGGGGGTCATGATCTGCCGGCTCACGTCGCCCGCGTACCCGTCAGTGATGATCTCCTCGAGGCCGTAGCCCACCTCGACCCAGACCTGCCGCTCCTTGACCGCGAGCAGCACCAGCAGGCCGTTGTCCTTGTCCTTCTTGCCGATGCCGGCTCCGCGGTTCTCGAACATCTTGACGGCGAGTTCCTTCGCATCAGCGAAGGGCGCCACCGTCTGGACCGTGGCGACAATCAGCGTGTCGCCCGTCGCCGCGAGCAGATCGCGAATGGCGCGATCCATCGCGACTTTGCTCTGCCCGTCGATCACGTTGGCGAAGTCGTTGACCGGAGCCGTGAGCGGCGGGGGCGGCGGTTGGGCGGCGCTGTCGCGAACCGCGCCCGCGCAGACGCCCAGCGTCATCGCGAGCGTCACCAGTCCCGGCGCGAACCAGGGGCATCGTTGTGTCGTGGAGCCGGACATCGTACGCCTACCACGCATCAACGTAGTGCACCAGACGTTCGACCGCCTGAAGGTAGGCCGGATAGAGATCCTGCGCGTCGGTCGCGCTGATGCCCTTGGTTCCGCCAGCCGCGAGGACCTGCCGCACCACACCTGGCGTGAGGCCCACGGTGGCCTCGAGGTGGCCGGCGAACCCCGCGGCGTCCGGGATGTCGACGCCCTCGAGACGGGCCATGCTCACCAGCAGCAGCCGGAACGGGCGCGCCGATGCCTGGATGATGGCCGCAAGCGCCCGAGGCTCTGCCCCAGCCTGGATGTAGCCCTCCCGCAGGTGCAGCAGGTGGCTGCGCGCCTGAACCTCGCAGGCCTGGCGGATGTCGGCCGGCGCGACGCTCAGGCCAGCCAGCACATCAGTGCCGGCGACGACCGTGTGATGGGCGAGGATCTCGCCGAGTTCCAGCGGAAACGCATCGAGGGACCGCGTGAGTTCGGACCCGGGCATCAGGAGAGGCGTGGCCAGTCCACGGCGGTGCCACGACCTGGCGAGGTGAGCGCACGCGCGCAGGTCTTTCGCGTCAATCGACTCGACCACGACCAGTGTGTGGATGTGATCGTCGGCCTGTCCGGCCGCTGCGCCCGTCAGTCGGTCGGCCTCGCCGTTGCCGCCGTACATCGACACGCATTGGAGCCGCTTGCCGAAGATGGAGCCGAGTTCGTGGAGCAGCCGGGCGACCGGTTCGGGAATGGTTTCTGGGTCTGCCATGCGCTCTATTCTACCGGTCTGGCCGCCGCCCCACACGCGGCCTCTTTTCAGGTATACGAGAAAAGACCGCGCCGGGGTTCCAGATGCCGGAAGGACTGGTAGAATCCCCGCATGCGTCTTCGGATGATCAAGGTCGGCTGCTTCGGCGGGGGAACGGGGCTGCCGAGCGTGCTGGGCGGTCTCAAACGGAATCCCTGGATCGACCTCCATGCCATCGTCACGATGTTCGACAGCGGCGGAAGTTCGGGGCAATTGCGGGATGAACTGGGAGTGTTGCCTCCGGGCGACATCCTGAAGTGTGCCCTGACGCTCGCCCGTAACGAACGCGAAGCGCGGCGGGTACTGCTGTCGCGGCTGCCGACGCTCGAGGACTCGCGGCTGGCCGGGCACACCGGCGGCAACCTGCTGCTGTCGATGATGGAGCGCTACAGCGGAGATTTCATGGCCGCCGTCGAAGGCCTGCGATCGCTGCTTGGCTGCCGGGGCCGCGTGTGGCCGGTCAGCATCGACAAGGCGTCGCTCTGCGCGCGGTATGCGGATGGCCACGTGACGAAGGGCGAGAATCAGATTGACGCGCGTCAAACCGAGGGCCACGTCATCGAGGACATCTGGCTCGAGCCCGAGGTCAGCATACACGGACAGGTGGCCGCGGCCGTGCAGGACCTGGACGCGGTCGTGATCGGTCCGGGCAGTTTTTATACGAGTCTCCTGCCGGTGCTCGCGGTGCGGGGCATGGCCGAAGCGCTGGCACAGGTGCCCGGCCCGATTGTGCTCGTGGCCAACCTGCTGACCGAAGGGCGCGGCATGGACGGATTTACGGCGGCCGACGAAGTGAGCCGGATCGAGGGGTTCATCAGGCGGCGCGTCGATGCGGTCGTGTTCAACGACGGGCGGCCGTCGGCCGACGTCCTTGCGCGCTACGATGCAGAACACAAGCGGCCTCTTGATCTCGGATCATTGCCAGACCACTGCCGGCTCATCAGTGGGGCGTTCTGGCGACGTGACATCGCCCGCCACGATCGGCCGCGGCTGGCTCACGCGTTGTGGGCCGTGCTGGCCAACGCGCTGTGGACCGTCGGCGGCGGGGCCGAAGACGAGGCCGCGACTACCCATGGATGAGACCACCCTTCGCGACCTTGGATTGCTGCTGGCGACACTTGGCGGTGCGGCCGTCGGCGTCGAGCGCGAGCGTTCGGGCCGTATCAAGGGTCAGGAGAATCACTTCGCCGGGGTGCGGACCTTCACGCTGCTCGGCGGGCTGGGCGGCGGCGCGGGCTGGCTGTACGCGGCGGGTCTCCCGTGGGTCGGGATCGTGCTGCTGGCGAGCGGAGCGATGGTGGCGCTGCTTGCGTACGCGGCCGGATCGCGCGAGCACGACATCGACGGCACTACCGAGGTGGCCGCACTGGTGACCTTGATGGCGGGCGTGTTTGCCGGCGCCGGGCACGCTCGCCTGGCCGGCGCGATCATCGCGGTCACTGTGCTGATTCTCGCCGAAAAGTCGCGTGTGCACGACTTCGTGGATCGCATGGACGAGATGGCGATGCGCGCCGCTATCCGGTTCACCGTGATGGCCGTCGTGATCCTGCCGATGCTGCCCCAAGGCCCGTACGGTCCGCTCGGCGGATTCCGGCCGCGCGAGCTGTGGCTGCTGGTGCTGTTCTTCTCGGGCCTCAGCTTTATCGGCTACATGGCGCGCATGTTCGTGGGCGCGCGGCAGGGGTACCTGATTGCGGGCCTGCTTGGTGGCATCGTGTCGTCGACCAGCGTGACCCTGACATTTTCGCGGGCGAGCCGGACAGAGGACCGGAAGGTCGGTGCGCCGCTTGGCTACGGCGCGATCGGCGCGTGTACCGTCATGTTCGTCAAGATCGTAGCGGTCACGGCTGTGTTGTCGAGCACATTGATGTTCACGCTGCTGCCGTATATCGCCGCGCCGTTTCTGGTTGGTGTCGCGGGTGTGGCGATCGGCTGGCGGCGGCCGCAAGAAGAACGCCGCGAAATTCAGACACAGCAAAACCCATTGCAGTTCTCGTCCGCGCTGCAGATGGCGGTCCTCTTCCAGGTCGTCATGTTTGTCGTGCACGCGGTTCGCGCGGCGTGGGGCGATTTGGGCGTGATTGTGTCTGGCGCGACGCTCGGCCTGGTCGACGTTGACGCGCTGCTGCTCTCGATGGCGAGGACCGCGTCGACCTCCGGGGTCGCCTCGACATCGGCGCTCGCTGTGGCTGTCGGGGCCCTCTCGAACACGCTCCTCAAGTTGGGTTTCGCGCTCACCATTGCGCGTCCGCCGTTCCGCCGCGTGGTGGGCATCGGACTCGGCGCCATGGCGCTGGCCGCGCTTGGATCGATCCTGCTCATCAGGTAGTCGCGCGCCGGCCCGGCGTACCTCTCTTGCTTGTCGGTGGGGCGTGCACGGGCGGGTCGACAGCCGACCGGATTCTCTACCGTGACGCGCTGGCAAGTCGAGCGGGCTCTGACCGGCCGTCGACCGACGAGCGAACCGTCTGGCGCTTGTTGTACCGGTTCACGCCGCGTCCGTCACGTGCTCAGCAGGCGGCGTCGATCACCCGATGACGGGAACCCCGAGCCCACGGCAGATCTTACGTAAGAGCGTATGTGGAATCTCCGTGTGGCGAGGCACCGCTTCAACGGCGCCAGTTGTGGGATTGTGCCACAAAGAGTGGGATGCGCCTTCGCGCTTCAGCACACACCCATGCTTACGCAGGTGCTGAAGCACGGCGGTGCGTTTCACGCAACGGTCACCGTGTCACGCTCGGCGTCGGGAGGGACTCCGCGCAGGCCGTCCTCGAGACGATCCTGGAGAATCAGGGAGATCGCCCCAGCGAGGCTCTCTCGAGCCTCGTCTTTGGTGCTGCCCTGGCCATTCGCGCCGGGAATTTCCGGACAGTACGCCAGGTACCAGTCCCCCTCCCGCTCGAAAATCGCCGTGAACTGATGGGCCATAATGGTCGCAGTATACCATCCAGCTGGCGTCGCCCGCACCGTCTGGCGAGGCCCGGCTTCTATCGCGTTCGTGGAGCATGGTCTTAGGCGCGAAACCGCGTTCGGTCAGGGTTCTGTCTGTTGTTCTGTCTGTTGTCTTGACTCGAAGTGGGACGAGGTTCACTATGGGCCGCAGGTTACCGAAAGACTCTTGGGCTTGCTCGATTCCCCCAGTCTGACGCCCGTGCATGCGCAGAGCCGCTTCGCTCGATGCGCCGGCGACAAACCGAGCGTCCCTCCCTGCTGAAGGAAGTGCAGTAAGACGGGAGAAGCATGTCTCCGCTCCCCAGATCGGTCCGGCCGCCGATGCCGCCCGCGGCTGTCAGGCATGAGGACTGCTGGGCCAAGACCACGGCGAGCGGCCAACCTGGCATTTCGGTCGCACAGCACTGCCGCACGGCCGGCATCGTAGCCGAACAACTGGCGCGACAGTGGCCGACTTGGCTGGCAGAAACCCTTTGTATTCGGTCGGGAGTCGTCCTCGCCGCGACTCATGATGTCGGTAAGGTCTCGCCGGGCTTTCAAGCTAAGTGCAGTGCGTGGTTGCAGCGCCATGGTCTGACTGGTACGACCTGGCTCGGTCAAGAGGCAGACCACGCGAAGGTCAGCCAGAAGGTGCTGCAGGACATTCTGTCGGCCGACAACCTTCGCTTCTGGGCCGCCATCGTCGGCGCACACCATGGCCGTCTCAAGGATGACCACCTTTCAACTCTCGCTGATGGTGGCGAGGCTTGGACTGCGGAGCGGCGTCGCCTTGTTGGCGAACTGGTCCAGGAGTTCGGGCAACTCCCGGACCAACCCCCGCCGTCGCATGACAGCGCCATGCTCTGGTTCAACGCCGGCCTGATCACCGTCGCCGACTGGCTGGCGTCTGACGAGCGCACCTTTCCCCCATCCGAAGCGTTGGACACGCTGGGCATCCGCCAACGCGCCGAGGCGCAACTCTCCCAAATTGGGTTCCGGCCCGTCTCCTGTGCGCCCGGCAGGGCCTTCGGTGACCTCTTCCCATTCCCGGAGCCGAACGCTCTGCAGGCACGACTTGCTGAGTCGGTTCACAGTCCCGGCGTCTATGTTGTCGAGGCGCCGATGGGCAGCGGCAAGACCGAAGCCGCCCTCATCGCCGCTTACAACTTGTTGACGAGCGGCCAGGCGACCGGCATTTACTTCGCCTTGCCAACCCAAGTCACGAGCAATCGCATCCACATACGCGTTGCGGAGTTCATCGACAGGTTATCCCCAGGTGCCGGCACGCGCCTGATTCACGGCGGTTCTTGGCTCATGGAGAAGACGGACGAGCCTTTGGCCGTCTCCAGCAACGACGAGACCAGTGATCACGCCGGACGTGATTGGTTCGCGTCGTCGCGGCGCGCGCTGTTGGCCCCCTTCGGCGTGGGCACCATAGACCAGGCGCTGCTGGGCGTGGTTGCGGCCAAGCACTTCTTCGTTCGCCAGTTCGCTCTGGCGGGCAAAGTCGTGATTCTCGACGAAGTGCATTCCTACGATCTCTACACAGGCACACTCTTGGAATTGCTGGTTGCGCGACTGCGCGACTTGGGTGCCACCGTCATCATCCTCTCCGCCACCCTCACCGCCGCCCGTCGTCAGGACCTACTGGGTCTGAAGGAAGACGCCGATCTCGCTCTTGCGGCGGACTACCCGCTCCTGTCCGTCAACGGCCCTGATGGATTCCTGCAACAGCCGGTAACGCCCGATGAGCCGAAGATCATTCGAATCCGCTTCAATCCCGCGTTCGCACTTGTCGATGCCGTTCTGGAGCGGGCCGATCGAGGTGAATGTGTTCTCTGGATCCGCAATACGGTCCAGGACGCTCAGGAGACCTATCGGAATCTCTGTGGTCAGAATCAGGTCGGCGGTCCGGAGATCGCCCTGTTGCATGCGCGCTTTCCGCAGTTCCGTCGGGCGCAACTCGAGAACGACTGGCTGGAACGCCTTGGCAAAGACGAGAACCACTCCAAGCGGCCGAGCAACGGTTGCGTTCTGGTTTCGACTCAGGTTGCCGAACAGAGCGTAGACATCGACGCCGATCTACTGGTCAGCGACCTCGCGCCTACCGACATGCTTCTGCAGCGTATCGGGCGTCTCTGGCGTCATCCACGCCCACGCCCAGCCGGTTGTGTGCCCGAAGTATGGATTGCCGCAACGGCACTCGACATGGACGGATTCAACACCGCCACCGCCCGAGAGATCAAGGCTGCCTTCGGACGGTCAGCAAAGGTGTACTCGCCTTATGTCTTGTTGCGCACGTTTGCGTTGTGGCACGGGCGCACGACGCTCGTCCTGCCGGCCGACATTCGTCCGCTCTTGGAGGCGACCTACGCTGACCATACTGGGGAACCGCCCGCCTGGGGCGCGCTGAGCGAAGAACTGAGAAAGCGCAAGAAGGAACTCTGCACTGCCGCGTTCGCCAATAGCAGTCCCTGGCAGGTGGAAATGGAAGATGACGAGGGTATCCAAACACGCTGGAATTCTTATCCCACCGTCCCTGTACTGCCGATGACCCACGTTCGCAGCTGGGACGCGAAGACCGGTGCTCAGTTCGAATTGTTGAACGGCGACCAATGCCAACTCCGACCGCACGAATTCTCCGTGGCGGCAGCTCGATCCATCCACCGCAATCTCGTTAGGGTCCCGCGCTGGTTTGTCGCAAAGCACTTAGGTTCGATCCCAACCTGGCTGGGTCAGTACGTCGCCAGTGAGGCGTTACCGTGCAGGTTGGTTGAAGGAAGGCTCGTGGTGTTGAGAAGCGGCGATGATTCCGGACTGACCTATCGAGACGACCTGGGCGTCGTCATTCCAACACGGACGGTGCAATCGAGCGCCCGACCTGCCGGGGAGGATGACAGTGAATCTTACGACTGACACGTGGATTCCGATCATCTGGAACGACGGCATTCCAGACAGGGTCAGCCTGTTGGACGCCTTTCTCCAGGGCGACAAGATCCGCGACCTCAGCGTGCGCCCGCACGAGCGAATCGCCCTTATGCGGCTCCTGATCTGTATCTCCCAGGCCGCGCTAGATGGTCCCATGGACCGGTACGACTGGCAGACTTGCCGCGACCGGCTGCCGCGTGCGGGTGCCGACTACTTGGCGAGCTGGACGCACGCTTTTGAACTCTTCGGCGAGGGGCAGAGGTTTCTGCAGTTTGCAAACGTCGTCCGTGCGAGGGAATCGAGGGATGGGGACGGCGATGGGAATTCGCCCAGCAAACTCGACTTCTCTCTTGCCACCGGCAACAACTCCACGTTATTCGACAACGCCGGAGGATCCGCTCGTGTCTTTCGTCCTGACGCACAGGCGCTGATGCTCCTCGTGTTCCAGACTTTCTCGCCGGGCGGCCTGATTGGTGACGTTAAGTGGGACGGCGTCTCGATGGGACGATCCAGTCACCACGCTCCTGCTGTTGTCAAGTCCATGCTGCATGCATACCTCACGAGATCGTCCCTTGCCGACACATTGCATGCCAACCTCTTGACCAAGGACCGCATAGCCCTGCTCGACAGACCGTGGGGGAGGCCGGTTTGGGAAGATATGCCCGCTGGGCCGTCATCGTCCGGTGCCGTGGCCAATGCCACAAACTCCTATCTGGGTCGGCTCGTGCCCGTCAGCCGGAGTATCAGGCTGTCAAGAGATGGGCAAGACTTGGTCTTGGGAGAAGGCGTTCGCTATGACCCGGACTGGCGGGAGGTTGCCGCGACGGTAGTCGTCCGAGACCGCGACGGAAACCCTGAACGGACTGTTCTCAGCGCCTCGCTCGTGAAGAGCGTGTGGCGGGAAGCCCACTCAGTCGCCGTGCTGGCGACCGCGTCGAACAAAATGCTGGGCGGTCCATTGGCGCTGGCCTCGTTGGGAGACCACCAGGCCGCGGACGTGTGGTGTGGGGCTCTTGCGGCCAATAAGTCCAAGTTGCTCGACACCGTGGAATCGCTTCTACACATTCCAGCCGCCATGTTCGCTGACGCTGGACAGCAACTGTACGCGCGGGGCGTGCAGCAGGCGGATTGGTGGGCCAGCAGGCTCAACCATGCCGTGTCTGCCTTCCACCGTGAATGTAATGATGATCTCGACCAGGCTGAGTTCAGGAAGCGTGGGAATCTCGTCAAGCGAAAAGCGGCCTCCCATTACTGGACGGCAGTCGAGCAGCGGGTGTCGTCGCTGTTGGCCCTGGTCGAGGACCCTGCCGCACTCTATTCCGAATCGTCAGCCAAGGCGAACTGGACCAATACCAACTGGGGCAAGGCGCTGGCTGGTAACGCGGTCGGCGCGTTCCAGATAGCCTGCTCGCACGAAACTCCCCGACAGTTGAAGGCCTATTCGCTCGGGATGAGCGCCCTCTTCAAACCTGTTGAAACAACCGAGTCAGCGTCTGTCGCCGAGGAGACTGAAGCATGAGCACGAAACCGCGACCGCCACTACCAGTTGCCGTCAGGTTCCTCTCGTACCTGCAGCGTTACCGCAAGGACCGGGGCGCGATGGCCAATCTGAGGGGGGCGCTCAGCGATACGCGCCGGCCCAACGCTTGGCCGTTGCTAGCAGGGTTTCCCGACGCCATCGGGTCGTCGGCCTTCGAGACAGTCGCCGCGCTCTGGGCGAGCGGATCGGAACTCTCGGCCGATGGCGGCGATCTCGGCGACACGATGGTTGTACTCATGAAGGGAAACAACTCGTTCGAAGGGCGCTTCAAGCGACTCCTGACGTGCGACCGCGACGAGATCGCCGCCTACGTCGCCCCGGTGATTCGAACCGCGCAAGCCAGGGGCCTGCGGGTCAATTACACGCAACTGCTGTCGGACCTCCTCTGTTGGGGCGACGACGTCAAGGTCCGGTGGGCGAGGTCGTTCTGGGGGAACACAGAAGCTGGTCGTGATATCGATCCGAAGTTGCTGGATGTCGAGGAGTTGCCGGCATGATCTACCTCACCCAAGCCCTGCTCGACTTCGACGCCGCCGCTCGTGGAAGGATCTGCGACGTCTATGATTGGCACCAACTCGTCTGGAACGCCTTTCCCGGCCGTGACGGCCAGCCGCGAGACTTTCTAACGCGTCTTGACCGCTTCGAGCGCGACCGTCAGTTCCGCCTGCTGATCGTTTCCCCACGAGGGCCGGTCCGCCCAGACCTGGGGCCGAACGCAGCGGAATCGTGGCAGACACGGGAGATCAAACCGGCGTTCTTTTCCCATGGCACGTACCGCTTTCAGCTCCGGGCGAATCCCACAAAACGCGACAACGTGACCCGTAAACGCCTGCCCCTACGCACGACGGTCGAACAGACCGCCTGGTTCCACCGCAAAGCCGCACACTCGGGCTTTGCCATCGACGACGAATTGCTGCGCCTGTTTCCCGAGGGACGCGAGTGGTTCCGGATTGAGAAGCGCGGGCAGTCCGGCTTCCACCACGCCGTTGAGTTCGAGGGCGTACTTACGGTTACCGACGAGAACGATTTTCAGGCGGCGTTCAGCAAGGGGATCGGTTCTGCCAAGAGTTTCGGCTTTGGCCTGCTGTCGCTGGTCCCCGTGCGCGGGTCGGCACCGTGAGCAAACGACGCAAGTTCGCCTGTGGCATCTCGGACCAAGTTCACTCATCTGCGGACGAAGGGGAATCCCAATGAAGCTCATCGAACTGCACATCCTCCAGTCGTTTCCGGTCTCCTGCCTCAATCGTGATGACGTCGGCGCACCGAAGACAGCCGTCTTTGGCGGCTGCACACGTGCCCGCATCTCCAGTCAGTGCCTCAAGCGGGCGATTCGCGAGATGGCGCATGACGAGGCCCCGACGCTGTTTGCCGCCAACCGGAGCCGCCTGATCATCGAACCGTTGCGAGACGCGATCAAAGCGCACGGCGTGGACGAGATCAAGGCGTTGGACGCGGCCAAGGCGGTCGGCGAGTATCTGGCCACGTTTGACGCAGAAAAGGAGAAGGTTGGCAAGCTACAGGTCAAGACGCTGATGTTTCTTTCGCCCGCTGAAATCGGGGAGATTGCGAAGAGCGTTGCCGCCGCGATAAAGGCGGAACCGGCACCAGCATCGGACGGCAAAAAGGGCAAGAAGAGTGACGCGGCCAGCTCAGGGAAGGCACTGGAGAAAGCGTGCCGGGACGCTTGCAAGTCCGTCCAGCTCAAGGACGCGGCCGATGTTGCGATCTTTGGGCGTATGGTGGCCAGCGACCATTCGCTCACCGTTGAAGGTGCCGGCATGTTCAGTCATGCGTTGTCCACGCACAAGGCCAACACAGACATGGATTTCTTCGCCGCCGTGGACGACCTGCAATCGACCGACGAGGCTGGCGCCGGGATGACGGGCACGCTGGAGTTCACCTCCGCCTGCTACTACCGGTACGCTGCGCTGAACCTCGACCTGCTGTTCGACAGTGATCATCTGGCATCGATTGGGCCGGCGGAACGCAGGCGGGTGGTGGAAGCCTTCGTTCGAGCCACGCTGCTGGCCGTGCCGGGAGCACGCAAGAACTCGATGAACGCCAACACGCTGCCGGCCTACGTCCTGGGCATTGTCAAGGAGCAGGGGCAACCGATCCAACTCGTGAATGCCTTCGAGAAGCCGGCCAAGCCGACGAATGCGAATGATGGACTCGTCGCTGCATCCATCAGCCTTATGCAAGAGCATCACGAGGACCTCAAGAAGACATGGAGCATCGAGACGGCCATCGAGGTCGCCATCCCGGACAAGCCGCTGGCCGCGTTCTGCAAGGAGATCCTGGAACATGTCTGAGCAGGTCTACCTTGCTTTGATGCTCGACGCTCCGCTCATGAGTTGGGGATTCGCCAGCCGCTTCCAGCGGCGTTCCACCGCCCTGCACCCCACACGCAGCGGCATCCTCGGCATGATCTGCGCGGCCTTGGGTGTTTCCAAGGGGTCCCGCGCCGAGGAGGACTGGCTGGCGCGGTTGGAGCCGACGAGCCTGACGGTATTCGCCATCCCGAGGCGCCCCGAGGGCTGTGTGCGGCCGCTCGAAATCCGGCGACTAGAGGATTACCACACCACAGGCGGCGGCTACGACAAGAAGACCCACGCGTTGTGGATTCCTCGGAAGGCGAGTGGTGGTCCATCCGACAACGCCACATTGAGTAGCCGTCAGTATCTGCTGGACGCCAGGTTCGGCGTAATCTTGTCTGGCCTGCGATCCACCCTGGAACCGGTGGGGGAGGCATTGTGCAATCCACGCTGGGGCATCTGGTTCGGTCGCAAGAGCTGCCTTCCTGCCGCGCCGGTGTTGCGCGGCGGCGGCGTAGTGGTGACGTCCGACCAAGCGTTGGTCGCGTTGGGATTGGCCGACAGGAATCTGGCAGAGTTTGCACGCGTTGATGAGGCCGCGTCCTTCGCCGATGGCACCGACACACTGATGGACGCGCCGGTGAACTTCCTCACCCGCGAGTTCAAGCCGCGCCGGATTCGACAACAGGTACCCGAGTTGTCGGAGGGCTGATCTCCATGCCCATCTTCGAACGTCCGCCGCTCGAAACACTCATGCCCGCGCGCGAACGGTGGACGCCTATCTATCTCGAACACGGCCGGATCGAGGTCGACGACTCGAGCGTCAAGTGGATTGGGGCCGACCGCACCGTGTTTCGTCTGCCGGTAGCGAGCCTGAGTGTGCTCATGCTTGGTCCTGGCACCACGGTGACGCACGCCGCCATGAAGGCTTGCGCCGAAAGCAATACCCTCGTCTGCTGGGTCGGCGCGGAGGGGCTGCACTTCTACGCCGCCGGCGTTACTCCGACCCACGACAACGAACGCGCCCGGCGCCAAGCTGAGCTCGCCTGTGTGCCCAGCAAACGCGACGCCGTTGCGCGGCGTATGTTCGCGTTGCGCTTCGGGCCTGATGTGCCGGTGGACCGCGCGGCGGTCAAGGAACTGCGCGGCATGGAGGGGCGACGCGTCAAAGCACTGTACGCCGAACTTGGCACGAAGTATGGGGTCACCTGGAAGGGTCGCAACTACACCCCTGACAACTGGGATCTAGCTGACGGCATCAACCGGGCCGTGTCGGCCGCCAACGCTGCGCTTTACTCGCTCACCACGGCGGTCGTCTGTTCGCTCGGCTACCTGCCAGCTCTGGGTTTCATTCACACGGCCTCGATGCGAGCTTTCGTGCTCGACATCGCCGACATCTACAAGCCGGAGACGTCCTTGGTGGCTGCTTTCGAGACGTTCGGTCTCAATCCCCAGGCGACGGAAGACGATGCGATCGCCCGGCTCAAGTTCCACATCGAGGATCGGCGAATGCTGGCTCGTATGCCGAGCGACATCGAGAAGTTGCTAGAGGGATCATGACCGTCATCGTCGCCAACGACACGCCGCCTGCCATTCGAGGTCTTCTGAAGCGCTGGTTCATCGAACCACGTCCGAACGCGTTTGTCGGCAGCGTCAATGCCCGCACACGCGAAAAGACGCTGGCGTATATCCGGCGCAACGCGCCGGGACTGGGAATGCTGGTCATCGCTGCTGAACGCTCGTCTCAAGGGTTCAGCGTCGAGTGCTTCGGGGAGACGCCCCGTCGGCCGGTGCGCCTCTGTGGCCTCCAGGTGCTCGCGGAGGCTTGGGACGACTCTGAGGAGCCCTCGGGAGAGACGCCCTCAGGGGAGACGGCGCAGTGCTGACGTGTAGCCTCTGCTGTTTCAGGGGCATCTCTACTGGGGCCGAGCGCAAGCTCTGGCGCGCGGGGTGTCTGGGATGGGACTGTCTACCATGGGCCGGTCAAGTCCTCTCGCCGCGAAAGGCAGCGGATCTGGCCGCGCAACTGCCAGTCCTGCGCGCCGCGCTGGATGGCGGCGTTGCCGACGTCTTCCTCCAGCGGCTACCGGTCGGGCATCGTCTGCGCGTCTGGCCGGACTTCGCCAGTGGGACGACGTTCCTAGACGTCGAGACAACCGGCTTGGCGCTGCGCGACGAACTAACGGTAATTGGCGCGTACCGCGACGGGTGCCTGCGGACATTCGTGCGCGGCCGCAATCTTGAGGACTTTCTGCGGATCTGGCGGCAGACGAGCGTGCTTGTCAGTTTCAATGGCGCGCGCTTCGACTGGCCTATCCTGGCGCGGGCGTTCGGCTTGACATCACTGCCGCCACACATCGACCTGCTTGTTGAGGCGCGGGCGTTCGGCTACGCCGGAGGGTTGAAGGCGATCGAACGCGCGATTGGTATTCGCCGCTCATCAGACGAGACGGGCGATGGCGAACGGGCCGTCCATTTGTGGCGGCAATTCGAGGACGAGGGCAACGAAGCCAGCCTCAGGCACTTGCTGCGCTATAACTCGCAGGATGTCCGGTCGTTGGTGGTTCTCGCCCGCGAGCTTCTACGCCGGTCTATGGATTCCTATCCGGGCCCGAGGCCGGCTGTGCCTCCCTTGTCACTTCCTGGAGGCAAATGGGACGAGGGCACGCTGTTGACTCCTTGACAACTGGAGACACACAAGAGATGGTGTAGCGCTCCAGGAGCGACCGCAGAATGTTGGTGTTTTCCCCACGCGCGTGGGGATGGTCCCACGATGGGTGGGAGCCGTACGAATCCGACACGGTTTTCCCCACGCGCGTGGGGATGGTCCGTGAGAATCCGTCTCG